>JBARSW010000423.1:0-7789 GCA_049644925.1 Chitinophagaceae bacterium
GTCAGGTAACAGCTCTTTGATATTTCTGTTACTAATTGATTAAATCCCGGATAGATATAATCAGCAAATTGAACTTCCACCACCGGTTTTATTCCGAGTGCATTCAACCCTACTGTAGAGCCAACGATATAAGCTTCCTGGATAGCGGTATTAAAGACACGGTGATCCCCAAACTGTTCCGCCAGTGTAGCCGCTTCACGAAATACACCACCTAACCGCTTACCCACATCCTGACCATACAAAATCATCTCCGGATTATCTTCCATCAGCTCCCGTATTGCATATAAGGCAGCATCCACCATCAGCACTTTCTCTGCATCAGCGGGACTACGTTCCCCTTTTTCTTCTGTTACAGGAGAAGTTACAAATACATGTTGCTCCACCATTGCCGGATCTGGTTCTGGGGCAGCGATGGCATTTGCAAAATCGGTGGCTATTCTTTCTGCCGCTTCTCTTTCTATCTGTAACAGTTCATTCTCTTCTATTCCAATTTCAAGTAACCTGTTTCTAAGTTTTGGAATCGGGTCATTCTTTAAATGTTTTTCCCAATCCACCCGGGTACGGTAAAAGTCTATACGTACTCCACTTGTATGATGCCCCAATAAAGGAGTTTCTGCATGCACCAGGAATGGCTTTCTTTCTCTACGCACAAAATCACAAACATCTTTCATTACTTTATAAGAAGCTTCAAAATCACTCCCATTTACCTGCACCCGGTTCATACCTTTAAAGCCGGCAACATATTCATAGGCATTCATGGCCCTCGCCTCTCCGGCAGACACACTAATACCCCAGTTGTTATCCTGCACCAGGTAAATAATGGGCAGTTGTTTTAATACGGCAAATTGCATGGCTTCACTCACTTCTCCTTCTGTTACACTGGCATCTCCCATTGAACAAATAACTATAGGCAGTTCCCCGTTTACTCCCATTTTTAATTTTCCGGGATTTGATTTCTCCCAATACCGGATGCCCTGTGCTATACCTGTTGTAGGAATTGCCTGCATGCCGGTAGCACTGCTTTGATGAATGATCACCGGCTTATCATCACCCAGATAATTGGGATGAGAATAATATTCACGGCCTCCAGAAAAAATATCATCCCCTTTTGCCAGTAATTGAAGCATTTGCTGGTAGGGTGTAAAGCCAAGCCCCTGCAACATACTTTCATCACGGTAATATGGGCTTACAAAATCCTGTGGCTGCAATTGAAAAGCTGTTGCCAGTTGTATAGCTTCATGGCCTCTTGAAGTTGAGTGAACGTATTTACAAATGGAGCGATTAGCCTCATAGGTTTCGGCCATTACTTTTAGCTGGCTCATTAGTTGGTAAGCCCGTAGTAATATACTGGTATCTATCATAATTAAGCAATCATTGCAATGAGCAAAAATAAGGGAATACAATGCCTCTTAAAAAGAAAAGCCATCCATATGATAACGGATGGCCTTATAATACAATTAGTTTTAAATTACTGCCTGAATTTCTACAAAGGCAAAAAACTACTTATTAAAAAATATTTCCTTCGTCAGGCAATAATTATTTTATCTCCATCTTAAACATACTATCATCCTCAATAAAACCTTCCAGTTCATCTCCTACCACCACTTCTCCCACGCCGGCTGGAGTACCTGTAAAAATCAGGTCGCCTATATTTATTGAAAAATAATTAGAGATATAAGCCACAATTTTATCAAAATTGTGAATCATATTGCTTGAAATGCCCTGCTGAACCAATTCCTTATTCTTGTATAAACAGAAATTTATTTCGTTCTTGTTCTTAATATTTGCAAATGGAATCCATTTACCAATAACAGCTGAATTGTCCCAGGCCTTTGCCTTTTCCCATGGTAAGCCTTTTTCTTTCAATTCATTTTGTATATCTCTTGCGGTAAAATCAATACCAGCAGTAATGGCATCATAATATTTTGCGGCATATTTATCCTGAACATATTTACCATTCTTACTGATACGAAGAACCAGTTCACATTCATAATGCAGTTCGTTGGTAAACTCCGGATAATAAAAAGGGGTATGCGGTTGCAGCAAAGCACTTTTAGGCTTCATGAATATTACGGGTTCATCAGGGACTTCATTCCCTAATTCCTCTGCATGTGCAACGTAATTTCGACCAACACAAAAAATTTTCATAATAGTGGAGTGTTTTTTTATAAATACATCGGATACAATGAAAGGACTGTTCATCCCATATATTCAGGTCTTCAGTATGTTTATTGGATTTTAAAAATTGGAACTCCGGAGTGCCCGGCGACCAGTCAGGACTGTGAAAGTAAGTAATCAATTGCACTTCTCATAATGAAAACTCCTTATTATTTACATGGTTCATAGCTGCCGTAATACCCTGGAAGGTAAAAATTTCAATGGCTTCAACCGATTTTTCAATTTTTAGCTTCGCCATTGGCAGTTCTTCATTATTCCATTTTCCCAACACAAATTCTGATTGCATCCCTTTAAGATAATTATTTCCTATCCCGAATCTTAATTTTGGATATTCCGTTGTGCCTAATACCTCTTGCAGACTTTTCAACCCATTATGGCCTGCGTCGCTACCAGCAGGTCTGATTCGTAGTTTATTTAGTGGCATTGCTATATCATCCACAATTACCAGCATTTTCTCAAGTGCGATTTTTTCCTTCTCCATCCAGTACTTTACTGCCTTTCCGCTTAAGTTCATATAAGTTGTCGGGCAAATACAAACAATACTTTTCCCTTTCCATTTTATGTCTGCCACATAAGCTAATCTGCCAACCCTGAAACTTCCCCCATGCTTATGAACAAACGCATTTACAACATCAAAGCCGATATTGTGCCTTGTATTTTCATACTCAGTACCAATATTTCCCAAACCAACAATCATAAATTTCATAGTGCTAATTAAAGCAAATTTTTTCAAAAAAAAACCCGCATCAATGATACGGGTTTAAATATTATTCAATTCGACCCTATTTCTTTGCTTTGGTGGCAGCGGCAGCAGGTGCAGCTACGGCAGCTGCAACAGGCGCAGCAACTCCGGCTGCAGGAGTAGCGGTGGCTTCTTCCTGTTTCAATTGTCTTGTTAATACAACAGATGCAATAGGAATCCGGGGAGAGTTCAGGAATTCATAATTATCCATCTTCACATCTACTACCCTTATATTTCCATTTAAATCCAGTTCGTCAATGGAAACCTCAATTTGCTCTTTCAGGTATTTAGGGTAAGTCTTTACTTTTAACGATTTCATTTTAGTAACTAACTTACCGCCATCTTTAACACCTTTTGAAACTCCTACAAATTTCAATGGAATGTCAGCGATAACTTTCTTATCCTCTACAAGTTCCAGCAGATCAATGTGAATTAGTTTATCATCTATTTTGTCAAACTGCAAATCCTTCATTATGGTTCTGTAGGTTTTGCCTTCCAATTTAACTTCAGCAATCTGGAAACTTGGTGTGTACACTAATTTTTTGAAAGCTGCAGAAGGAGCTTGAAAACTGATCTCCTCTGAGCCGCCATAAATTACACCAGGCACCAGATCCTGAGAGCGGAGTTGTCGGGTGGCGCTTTTGCCGAATCCGGTCCTCAGTTGTCCTTCGATTGTAATTGATTTCATTTGTTTTGTTTTATTTGAATTTAAAATTTACTTACTAATTTGCTTGTTCCAATTCTTGTATTAAGCATCAACACTTACATTTCTTTTCAACTTCTCTTCTGCGAATGAATAAACAAGTTTGTGATACTTTTATTCTCATATGCGTTTCTAATAGCAACAGCAAAAAGATCTGATACAGTAACTACTTTTATTTTTGGTGTACCACCTCGGGCAGGTATAGTATCACAAACCACCAGTTCTTCCAGCACACTGTTCTCAATATTTTCATACGCCTTACCACTCAGTACCGGATGTGTAATCATTGCCCTTACACTTCTTGCACCTTTTTCTTTTAAAAGAGCTGCACTTTTAGCTAATGTTCCTCCAGTATCACAGATGTCGTCAATAATCACCACATCCCTGTCTTTAACATCGCCAATAACAACCATGCTGGCAATTTCATTTGCCCTTTTCCGGTGTTTATCACAGATTACCATTTCCACATTGAAATAACTGGCAATCTCCCTGATCCTGTTAGTTGCTCCCACATCAGGGGCGGCAAAGGTAAGGTTTTCTAGCTTCAGATTCTCTATGTAAGGGATAAAAACTGCATGACTGTCGAGATGGTCAACCGGTATATCAAAATAGCCTTGTATCTGGGGTGCATGAAGGTCCATGGTGATAATTCTGCTGGCACCGGCTGCCACTAACATATTGGCAATCAACTTACTCCCTATTGCTACCCGTGGACGATCCTTCCTATCCTGTCTGGCATATCCATAATAAGGAATTACCGCTATCACTTTATAGGCAGAGGCTCTGCGGGCTGCATCAATCATTAAAAGCAACTCCATCAGATTTTCAGCAGGTGAAAAAGTACTCTGAATCAGGAAAACATAATCACCTCTGACACTTTCCAAAAAATTGGGACTTATTTCACCATCACTAAATCGTTGGATGTTTACTTTCCCCAGTTTAGTACCATACCTATTACAGATTTGTTCGGCTAGCTGCTGTGAGCCGGTTCCGGCGAAGATTTTGGCTGATTGCATAACTGTAATTATCCAAAGGTCTAAACGACTCCTGAGGGGTCCCTCTGGTGCCGCGAAGATACTGATTCAACTTTCCTTTTATGCAAATCATAGAAAAAATCAACCCTGCATTCTCAAATTCACATATGAAATTGCAGATAATTTTATAAATGATAAATTGAAGGCCTTCCCTGATATATTTGCTTTTCAGCGAAAAGCTGCAATTTTTCCTTCGTTATTCAACTGCTTCTCATTACCCAGAGTTGTATTCTTACCCACTTTTCCGTTACTGGTATTACAACTGTAGAATAAAGACGAACAAATAAAAATTGAGAAAAAAAGGGCGACAATATAAATTACTGCAAAAAAGAGTACAGGGTGCAGAGAGCCCAGTGAGGGAAGTGTTTTGTTGGTTTTCATAAGTACCAGATTTTGAATTTAAAAAATAGTTTCTGGTGGCTTGAATATTGTTTCTTTCGGTGGTATTGATGATATAAAAATATTAGCTATAATTGTTGTATGCAAGAGCAGAAATACTCAATTAAACAATGGGCAAAGGACGACAGGCCAAGGGAGAAATTACTATTAACAGGTGCAGAAAACCTGAGTAATTCAGAACTGCTGGCTATACTGATTCATAATGGAAGCAAACAAAAAACAGCTGTTGACCTGGCAAAGGATATATTGAAACTGGGAAAAGATAATTTATCTGAACTGGGTAAGTTATCTATTAAAGACCTGATGAAAATCAAAGGTATCGGAGAAGCAAAAGCAATTACAATTGTGGCTGCCCTTGAATTAGGCAGGCGAAGACAAGCTTCCTTGCCATTGGGAAAATCGTTGATATCAGCCAGTGGAGATATTGCAAACTTTCTGAAAGCAAAGTTTAAAGATTACCGGCATGAAGTTTTTGCAGTGCTCTATTTAAACCGTGCTAATAAAATAAATCACTTTGAAATAGTGAGTGAAGGGGGTATAACAGGTACGGTGGCAGATCCAAGAATTATATTAAGAAAAGCACTGGAACAGGATGCGGTGAGTATAATACTTTGTCATAACCATCCTTCCGGAAGTCTTAAACCCAGTCGTGCAGATGAGCAATTAACAATGAAAATTAAAGAGGCCGCCAGCTTTCTTGACATCAAAGTACTGGACCATATTATTGTTAGTGAAGATGGGTATTACAGTTTTGCGGATGAAGGAATTTTGTAGATGCTGGATACTGGATGCTGGATGATGGATGCTGGATACTGGATGATGGGCATTAGATACTTAATAATTAAAATGAAAACTTATGAGTTATAAAAAATTACAAATCTGGGTGATGGCACGAGAAGTAGTAATTGAAGTTCATGCAATGACAATTAAGTTGCCAAAATTTGAAATGTATGAAGAAGGTTCTCAAATCAGGAGATCCAGTAAAACAACCAAAGCTACTATTGTAGAAGGATACGGACGAAGAAGATATAAGCAGGATTGGATAAAATTCCTTGTTTATGCACTCTCCTCCAATGATGAAACCATGGATCATCTTGAGAATTTGTGGGATACAAAATCTCTCATCGAGGAATCAATATTCTTTAGTTTGAAAGCCAAGATTGAAATTCTTGGAAAAATGCTAAATAAATTTCTGCAAATAGTTGAACAAGAACACCAATCTCCAAAATAAACCATTGCGTATCTGAGAACCAGTATCCATCATCCAGAATCCAGCTTAAGCTTGCGCCGTTGGCCCGCCAAAATTCAAGGGCAATTGTATTTCTTCAAGGTCCTTGATTATACCATTTACCGATTCATATTTCAGAATATTTTCTGTGAGAGCTTTCATTAATCGCTTGGCATGCTGTGGTGTTAAGATGATTCTCGATTTTACTTTGCTCTTGGGTGTACCCGGCATTACATTTACAAAATCTATTACAAACTCAGCATGTGAGTGAGTGATTATGGCCAGGTTGGCATAAGACCCTTCAGCTACTTCTTCAGAGATTTCTATATTAAGTTGGTTAGGTTGTTGTTCCATTTGTCAGATATTAAAACAAAGCCGGCTAAAAAGCCGGCTCTGTAAAAATTTAAAAAAATTATGGTCTTGGACCTGTATATGTAAATTCCTGTGTCCATTCTCTTGATGTGCCAGGAGCAAAATTTCCACCCACATAACTGTAACCCCACCTGCAATAAATCTTTTTAGTTGCAGGATCATACCTGTTATTATGTGTAGGGTTCATTGTATAAAATGTAGTAGCACCTGGATAAGCATTTTGGACTGTTACCTGATTTGTTGCCTGGTCAATTGTATATTCAGGTTCCTGAGCACCGAATGCAGACAATGCACCACCTAATACTGCCGGATTGTAGTATCCATCAAAATCGGGGAAAAATATTTTCACCTTATTGCCTGCTGTGGTAATCATATACACATCAACAGTTGTTCCTGTATAACCAGGGTTTGAAGATGGGTGATAATTTGAAAATGTCAGACTATATACACCATCATAAGGATTTTTTGCACCAAGGAAAATGTAATAGGTGCCAAAATTAGCATTGATCTGATAATTGGGATCGCTTACACTTTTAATTTTGAACGCAATTACATATTTAGCAGATGGGTCAAAATTTATCGGGTTAACTTTCAGCATTATCGGATTTGACTCAAGGGATCCTTTAGGTATTGTCAAAGAAAGGGGTGATACAATTGAGCCAAGTGTATTTTTAAAATGCGCATAACCATTTGCAGCTGCATAAGCTGTGGTTCCACTGGTATCAAGAACAACTGTAATATCTGATTCCGCAGGTGATCCCGATGATATGCGAACAGGTAAAAAAGTCAGTGTTGATTCCAGATTTTTGTAATCCAACGCTCTGGTAACAGATGTTGCAGAACTGTTGGGGAGGGCCAGTTCCACAATCTTCTGATCTTGAACCTGGTGGCCAATAGTTCCGTTATCGTATTCCTTATCTTTCAGGCAAGAGGTAAGAAATAATGCTGAACTAAGGATAATTATTGTTTTTTTCATTTTTTACTTTTTAGGTTTATTGATAATTTAGTTATCAAAAAAATCAATTCAAGTCCCAGAATACTTTTGATGTCCAGGGGCTTGGGTTATTCTCAGCTGCAACATTAGCAGGGTTGTAATTGTATTCATTTTGAGGATACCTGAATCTAACAGGGAT
>JBARSW010000424.1:0-8156 GCA_049644925.1 Chitinophagaceae bacterium
CGATATTGGATAGAATGCCGTAATTTTATAATGACAAAATGAATCATATTCACTGAATATCAACTTCTTGTAATTAAATTAGGATTCAGTGATTATCTTAAATTTTTAATTGAATTTGATAAATGAAGGCACTAGAAGCAATTACTGATCCTGTATATATTGAACCAAAGGAATTTTCCGGTTACGAAAAATTCTGGTTGAAATATATTAATGATAAAAGAGATCTTCCCTTTATTCATCTGCTTACTGCTATTCATATCCTGGTTATTCCTGTTGCCATTTTACTTTATACCCCTGTTTTGCAAGGTTGGTATTGGTGGCTGGTTTACATTCCCTATTTCTATATCTCACAGATGTATTTTAAAGGAAGGTTTGGCCTGATGCTGCATTGTATTGTTCACCGTAAACTATTTAAAAAAGCATATACCTGGTTATACCATTGGACAATTTGGGTAGTTTGCCCATTTTTTGGTCATACCCCGGAAACTTATTTTGCCCACCATATGGGTATGCACCATGTGGAAAATAATATGCTGGAAGATGCCAGTAGCACATTACCATATCAGCGGGATAGCCTGTTGGGCTTTTTAAAATATGTAGGCCGTTTTCTTTTAATTGGCTTCGAAGATACTTTTATGTACTTCTTCAAACGCAAAAGAAAGAGGTTCTATATGCGGCTTACAGCAGGCGAAATTTCATTTTACCTTTTCTGTATAGGTATGAGTTTTGTGAATTTTAAAGCCACCCTTTTCATTTTTATTATCCCCTTCTTCTTTGCAAGAATAGTAATGATGCTGGGCAACTGGACACAACATGCATTTGTTAATCTGGATAGCCTGGAAGACAATACTATTAATTGCATCAATACAAAGTATAATAAAACCTGTTGGAATGATGGCTACCATGCTGTGCACCATGTACGGCCTGCCTTACATTATACCGAGATACCGATTGAGTATATGAAGAACAAGGATAAGTTTGCAGAACAAAAAATACTGGTATTCGATGGTATACATTATCTCCATATTTTTGTCTGGCTGATGACAAAAAACTACAATAAACTGGCCGATAATCTTGTTAATGTTAACAATATGTTCAGCAGCAAAGAAGAAGCAATTGAGGAAATGAAAAAACGATTAAAAAAATTTCAAAAGTAAAAGGATTATTCCTTCTCCTCTTTCTTCAATCCTATCACAGGCAGTGTACTTTCATGAATCAACTTATTCAGTTTTAAAACATCTTCGTTCAATATTTTCTTTAGTTTATTCAATTGTTCATCAATCAGCACCACCAATTCTGCGTATGCTTCTTTCGATTGGCGGCTAAGACCTGACTGTCCTGCAGAGGCAGCATTATAAATACTGGATAATTTATCATCCAGTTTAATTGGAAAATTCAAAACATCCTGTCCGCTTTTTGCTTTGGTTTGATGCAATGCATCTTCCACAGTTGTCATTTGTATATTAACTGTATCAATCTGCTGTTTTACCTCTTTCGGTAAATCTTTCCCTATCCTTGCATCAAAATCATTCATCTGTTGCCGTACTGCCCGGATATTCTTAATGGCATTCATTATTTCCGAATACTTGTCCCGGATTACAATAAGATGGTTGAACTGTTCATCATACTCAGCCTGTGATGTTTTATAATTAGGATCGGCCAGTATAGCAAAAGGAACCTCCGTTGAATCTATACCAGATTTGAATTTTACAAAATAATTCCCGGGTGCTGCTTTTGGTCCACGGATAAATCCATTCCATAAGATCAATCCGTCTACCCTCGCTGCTTCTGGATAATTCATATCCCATTCAAACTGATTCATACCTTTTACCACGTCAATTTTATTTTCTTTTGACAAAGTGGAGAAAGTTTTAATTACTTTTTTGTTCTTATCCATCAATGCAATAGAAAGCCTGGTAGAATCAATTACATCTTTGAGATAATAATTAAATACCACTCCGTTTGGTGGATTCATTCCTGCATTAGCGATTGGTGCACCAAAAACACCTCCACCACCCCGTCGGCCACCACCCGGCATCCGGTAAGCTGGGTTCACATCAAATACATGAAGGTTATTATTTAAAATGGCTTTATTTTTTTGTTGGATTACTGTCAAATCATCAAGTATGTAAATACTCCGGCCTTGTGTGCCTACAATAAGATCATTATTCTTAATAGCCAGGTCGGTAATCGGTACAACCGGCAAGTTCAGTTGAAATGATTTCCAACTGAAGCCGTCATCATAAGAAATGTACATTCCATATTCAGTACCGGCATATAACAAGCCTGCCTTTTTTCGATCAGCTCGCATTGCCCTCACAAAATGTAACCGGCTGATACCGTTCACTATCAGCTTCCAAGTTTTACCATAATCTTCGGTTTTGTAGATATAAGGTGCAAAATCATCACTCTTGTATCTTGTACCGACAAAGTAAGCTGCTCCTTTTTTGAATGGGTTAATTTCAATACAATTCCACATCATGGCTTTGGGGCAATCTTTTGGCGTTACATCCTCCCAGTTTTTTCCACCGTCTTTACTTACATGAATAAGACCATCATCACTACCTGTCCAGAGTAAGTCTTTTTCTGTTGCACTTTCTGCTGCCGTAAAAATGGTACAATAATATTCCACACTGGTATTATCCTGTGTTATCGGTCCGCCGCTTGAAGCTTGTTTCTTTTTATCATTAGTTGTCAGATCAGGTGAGATCAGCTGCCATGTTTTTCCCTCATCTTCTGTAGCAAAAAGATGATTGCCTGCTGCATATAATTTTTTAGGATTATTGGGAGAAAAGAAAATCGGAAAGTTCCATTGAAAACGATACTTAGCTGCTTCAGCACCTGCGCCCATATTATCAATCGGCCATACATTGATTGCACGGCTTTCACCTGTCCGGTGATCGAGCCGTTGCAGTGACCCCATATAATTACCTCCATAAGTAATGTCAGGATTTAGTGGATCCGCTACCACATAACCACTTTCACTACCGGCGGTATTTTCCATATCCGCCGCAGTAATGCCCGATCCATACGTACGGCTTTTGATTCTGAATGCACTATTATCCTGTTGCCCACTCAGAATACGATAGGGAAATGCATTATCTGTACTTATCCGGTAAACCTGTGCAGTAGGTTGATTCAAATAAGTACTCCAGTTATTGCTTCCATCAAAACTTACCTGTGCGCCACCATCATCGGCTACAATCATTCGGTTGCCATCTTCAGGGTCAATCCATAGATCATGATGATCGCCATGCGGAGTATTTAATGACTGAAATGTTTTGCCACCATCTATACTGCGCATAAAATTTACATTAGGACAATAGACCCGGTTCTCATTTTTGGGATCTACAAAAACTTTGGTATAATACCAGGCCCTTTGCCGGATATTGTTATCATTGCTCTGAAGACTCCATGTTTCACCTCCATCCATACTCATATATAAACCGCCATCTTTATTTTCTATGATGGTATAAATTTTATCCGTGTTAGAGGGTGCCACTGCTACACCAACGATTCCCCAGGCACCTTTTGGCAACCCCTTTTTGGCTGAAATATTGGTCCATGTTTCGCCACCATCCGTACTTTTCCATAAACCGCTTCCATCACCACCACTTTCTAAGGAATAGGGAGTTCTTAAAAGTCGCCACGTACCTGCATAAAAAACATTTACATTACCGGGTTCCATCACCAGGTCACTGCAACCCGTTTGGTTATTGATAAATAAGGTCTGTTTCCATGTTTTGCCCCCATCAGTTGTTTTATAAATCCCCCTTTCCCCGTTGGGTCCAAACAAATGACCCATCACCGCCACCCATACGATATCGGGATTTTTGGGATGAATAACGATGCGTATTATATGACGACCATCTTTTAAACCAATATTCTTCCAGCTTTTGCCCCCATCATCACTTCGCCACATGCCACCAAGGCCTTCGCTAACATTACCCCGCATGGTATTTTCGCCTTCTCCAACATAAATTACTGTTTCATCAGATGGAGCAACTGCCACAGCGCCGATGGAGCCTCCAAAAAATTTATCCGAAATATTTACCCAGTTACTTCCACCATCGGCGGTTTTCCAAACACCACCACCGGTAGCTCCGAAATAAAAAGTATTTCTGTTTTTAATACTCCCTGCAACCGCTCCGCTTCGGCCACCTCGAAAAGGACCAATTAGCCGGTATTTTGTTTTTGATAATAATTCCGAATCGGAATCTGCCCTGGCAATGGGAGATACAAGTTTAGTCTTTTGCGCCTGCGCTGCTGTGAATATTAAAGTTAACAGCAAAAAAAACAGTTTTCTCATAATGCATTCGTTGTTGTGTAAATTAGTTTTGAAGTTAGTGAATTACCTTTATCAAAATCAAAACCTATGTCATCGTTTTCTATAAGCGGCAATCTTGTTGATGTTCACCAACAAAAAATTTATCCATCAACTATAACAATCGAAAATGGAAAGATAATATCTATTATAGAGATTCCCGATGCCGGTTTCCCAACTCAAGACTATATACTACCCGGTTTTATCGATAGTCATGTGCATATAGAAAGTTCTATGCTGGTGCCATCAGAGTTTGCCAGACTGGCCGTAGTACATGGCACCGTAGGTACAGTAAGCGACCCGCATGAAATAGCCAACGTATGCGGATTGGAAGGTGTGGAATTTATGATTGAGAATGGAAAAACAGTTCCTTTTAAATTCAACTTTGGTGCGCCAAGTTGTGTACCGGCTACTGCTTTTGAAACTGCCGGTGCCGAACTCAACGCTACCGATGTAGAAAAATTATTGCAGAGAGATGAGATAAAGTACCTCAGTGAGATGATGAACTTTCCCGGTGTTCTGTATAAAGATGAAGAAGTAATGAAAAAAATTGCAGCAGCACACCGTTTAGGCAAACCTGTGGATGGCCATGCCCCTGGTTTGACAGGTGAAAATGCAATTCAATACATCAATGCCGGCATCTCAACCGACCATGAATGTTTTACGGCTGAAGAAGCCATTGATAAACTGCAAAACGGCATGAAAATCCTCATCCGGGAAGGTAGTGCCGCCAAGAATTTTGAAGCATTGATTGATTTACTGAATGATTGGCCTGATATGATAATGTTTTGCAGTGATGATAAACATCCGGATAGTTTAGTACTGGGACATATCAACCAGCTTTGTGCAAGAGCAGTTGCAAAAGGTATTAATATTTATAAAATTCTAAAAGCTGCATGTGTTAATCCGGTTGTGCATTACAAATTAGCTATTGGATTATTAAAGGAAGGCGATGCTGCAGATTTTATTTTGGTGAAGGATTTAGAGAAATTTGAAGTGGTAAAAACTTTTATCAATGGCGAGTTAGTTGCCGAAAACGGAGTATCCAATATTAAATCTGAAAAATCAGGGATTGTAAATAATTTTTCCTGTAGTAAAAGAAAAGTTGAAGATTTTGAAATTAAGGCAATGTCCGAAAAGGAAATGCTTAAATCCAATTGGTTGCATGAGAGAGGTCCTGGCAATTTCAAAATCCCCGTGATAGAATCGTTGGACGGCCAGCTTATTACCAATCGCCTTGCAATTAAACCGAAAATTGCAAATGGGAAAATAGTAAGTGATGTCAAAAGAGATATTTTAAAAATTGTAGTCGTTAACCGTTACAACAATGCACCAGTTGCCAAAGCCTTTATAAAAAACTTTGGCTTAAAAAATGGGGCTATCGCTTCAAGCGTTGCACATGACAGTCATAATATAGTTGCCGTAGGTGCAGATGATGAAAGTATATGCAAAGCGGTTAATTTGATTATTGAACAAAAAGGTGGAGTATGTGCCGTTGGTAATAAAAAAGAAATGGTGCTGGGATTAAATGTTGCCGGATTAATGAGCAATGACGATGGTTATAAAATAGCCAATGATTATACCGCTATTGATAAAATGACCAAAGAACTTGGCTCCACTTTAGCCGCTCCTTTTATGACACTTTCCTTTATGGCACTATTGGTAATACCACACCTTAAATTAAGCGACAAAGGACTCTTTGATGGAGATACTTTTTGTTTAGTTTAAAAACACCCGGATTTTATTAAGGATTGTATTATATTTACTAACGTCATTTAAACGCAATCCTTTACCCCCCGCTTTTATTAATTACATTTTATATCCTTTCCGACTGGGAAACCTCTATTATTTTCAATAATACATTAACTACTATTATGTCCATTGATAACGCCGTAATCACTGAACTGGAAAAGAAAATTGCAGAACAAACTGCTCAAATACGCCTGAGAGAGGAAGAACTATCTGTTATCAATAGTGTACAGGAAGCACTAGCACATAAAATGGATATTCAATCCATTTATGAGCTGGTAGGTGAGAAGATGCGGGAAATATTCAAAGCACAGGTAATTGATATTGCCACTTATGATCCAAAAACAAAATTGATTGAAGACCGGTATTCTTACGAAAAAGGCGACAGATCCATTTTAGGGCCCAGGGAAGCCAAGGGATTCCGTAAACATATTATTGAGACAGGCGAAATGCTGATGCATAATGAAAACATAGAAGAGGCCTGCAGGGAATATCAAAACGAAGTACTAATAGGTGAAATGCCTAAATCACAGGTATTCTTTCCATTGTCGGCCAATGGAAAAGTTGTTGGTGTTATCAGTCTCCAAAACCTGGATCATGAACATGCATTTACAGATGCAGATATAAGCTTGCTTACCACACTGGCCAATAGCATGAGTGTGGCACTGGAAAATGCCCGCCTTTTTGACGAGACTACACACCTGCTAAAAGTTACGGAACAAAGAAATGCGGAATTGGCAGTAATTAATAGTGTGCAGGAAGGACTGGCAAAGGAATTGGATATACAAGCCATCTACGAACTGGTAGGCGAAAAAATGAGGGAAATATTCAATGCCCAGGTTATTGATATTGTTACATATGATCCCCAAAATGACCTTATTGAAGATAAATATGCCTACGAAAAAGGCGATAGAACCATACTCGGACCAAGAGAACCTAAAGGTTTCAGAAAGCATGTAATTGAAAATGCAAAAACCCTGGCCATAAATAATAACCTCGACCAGGAAAGAATAAAATATGATCAGGCAGTTATTATCGGCGAAGGAGCTAAATCACTTGTATTGGTTCCAATGATCGCCGGTGGTGAAGTTACCGGAGTTATAAGCCTGCAAAACCTGGACCAGGAAGATGCTTTTCCCGAATCAAATGTAAACCTGCTTACTACATTAGCCAATAGTATGAGTGTGGCATTGGAAAGTGCAAAGCTTTTTGATAAAACCACACATCTCTTAAAAGAAACAGAACAAAGAACTGCAGAACTGGCTGTCATCAATAGTGTGCAGGAGGGACTTTCCCGTGAACTGGACATACAGGCTATTTATGAACTGGTTGGCGAAAAAATGCGGGAAATATTTAATGCCCAGGTGATTGACATTGTTACTTATGATCCGCAAACAAATCTTATAGAAGACCAATACGCTTATGAAAAAGGAGACCGGACAATGCTGGGACCAAGAGAGGCAAAAGGTTTTAGAAAACATGTAATAAAAACAGGCAAGATTCTATTGCATAATGCGAATGTGGATAAAGCAATTCGGGAATTCAACAATGAAGTCTTGATTGGGGAAACACCAAAGTCACAGGTTTATGCACCCATGATAGCCGGTGGCCAGGTGAAAGGAATTATCAGCTTACAAAATCTCGACCAGGAAAATGCTTTTTCAGATTCAGATATAAGTTTGCTTTCTACACTGGTGAACAGCATGACTGTAGCATTGCAAAACGCAAGATTGTTTGATGAAACGAGTCTCTTATTAAAAGAAACAGAACAAAGAACTGCAGAACTGGCGGTGATAAATAGTGTGCAGGAAGGACTGGCGCATGAACTGGATATTCAAGCCATTTATGACCTTGTCGGGGATCGCATCCGTGAGCTTTTTAATGCGCAAGCTGTAATTATTGCTAACCTTGATACTGAAAAAGGCCTTGAAATTTTTAAATATGTTATAGAAAATAAAAAACGATTTTACCTGGAATCCAGGCCTCTTGATAAACTGAGACAACACCTGATAAAAACAAAACAGAAAATTGTAATTAATAAAAATTTTGAAGAGGCATTCGCTAATTTCGGAATGAAAGTGGC
>JBARSW010000425.1:0-26283 GCA_049644925.1 Chitinophagaceae bacterium
CATTGTACTCCTAATCCATCATGATAAGAGTGATTGCTGGATATAAGAGTTTTAGCCGGAATTTCAGTTGCCATCCTAACCTGAACATCACCGGAAAAGCCATAATAAGAATAAATAGTTGCATTAGGAGCCATTCCTTTCGCAATTGGATTTATTATACCTTTTCCACCTACCGTGCCGGAGACGTGTGTGCCATGACTTCCGGCTGTACCGGCATCAACATTAATCATACGTCCCGATGGAGAAAAATCAAGATGCTGACTGGCTCTTTCATCAAATACTCCAATGTTCATTCCATCACCTTTCAGGTTCCTTACCCCATCTTGTAAAACATTTGCTTTATGCAATGTCCTTCCGGGAAGATTTTCAGGTTGGTTGGGTGGATCAATGAATTCCACCCATTGAACAAATGGCAGATTAGCTAACTGACGAACATTTTCTTTTGGAATCCGGACAATAAAATTTTTAAACATAGGAGCTTCATCAATAATGATACCACCGTATTGAGATATTGCACCCACAATCTGTAAGCGGTTTAATAACTCGTAGGTAAGTATGGTTACATCCACAAATCCCTGCTGCTTGATAGCATGGGGTAATGCATTTCCGGCAAGCACAACTGGCATTGCTTTTTGATCAGCATTTAGTGAGAATATACTTCTGAAAGTAAATGATTTGATTTGATTTATATCGGTACTTGTTGATATACTTGCAGTGTATGCATAATAGGGTAAATAATCTATCAGCTCGATACCTGCTGACTTTAGTTTTTCTTTTTCTGCCTGGTCAGGTAATTTGTTAAATTGAATAACCACATAATACCTGGATTCGAACCGGGAGTTTTTAAAAACTTCTGCATTATTATTTAGCTGACTGATATTTTCAATTGGGGTAATTTTCCCTGTATTTAACAGTACGGAATAATCTCTGCCTGGCTGGGCTATAACAAGGCCCGGAATTAATACAAAAATGAATAATTTGATTAATCGGGTAAAGGTACATTTCATGTGTAAAATTTATCTTATTTAAAACTTGAATTAAAGTGAAAATTATGAATAAATTTTCTTTTTTGTAAGCTTTTCAATCTTCTATTTTATTAAAGAAAGGTACCTGAAATAAATTGCTGGATGTCTTATCTTTAGGAACAATAATAAATTATATGACATTTAGTTGGCAGGGTGTATTTCCGGCTTTATTAACACCATTTACAAAAGAGGATGAACTGGATTTGGTAATGTTTGAAAAAAACCTGCTGGCGCAACTGAACGCAGGTATTCATGGTATCATCATCGGCGGATCATTGGGCGAAGCCAGTACATTAAGAGAGGAAGAGAAAGAAAGGCTGGTGAAATTTTCTAAGGAATGCCTGAAAGGTAAAATACCCGTGATATTGAATATCGCTGAAAGCACTACCACTGATGCTATCCGCCAGGTTTCCAATGCGAAAAGTTGGGGCGCCGATGGCTTAATGCTGTTACCACCTATGCGGTACAAATCAGATGACAGGGAAACTATCACTTATTTCAAAGTAGTGGCAACAAATACAGATTTGCCCATTATGATCTATAATAACCCCGTCGATTATAAGATTGATACGAGGCCGGATATGTTTGATGAGCTGGTAGAATGTGAAAATATTACTGCACTGAAAGAAAGCTCAAGAGATGTTACAAATCTTACAAGAATGAAAAATCGGTTTGGAGACCGGTTTAAAATTTTATGCGGAGTAGATACTTTGGCAATGGAAGAACTATGCCTGGGGGCCGATGGCTGGGTGGCAGGATTAGTCTGTGCTTTTCCAAAAGAAACAGTAGCAATTTATAATTTGGTTAAAGCAGGCAAGATAGAAGAAGCGACAAAAATATATCGCTGGTTTATGCCCCTGCTTGAGTTAGACATTCATCCTAAACTGGTACAGTATATTAAGCTGGCGGCAACGCAAACTGGTATTTGCAATGAATATGTAAGGTCGCCAAGATTAATTCTGGAAGGAGAGGAGAGAGAAAGAATTTTGAATATCATTAATGAGGGGATTGCTAAAAGACCTGTTATTTGATGTAGTATTCTGAAATTAAATTAATAAGACTCTTTCGCTGTATCCCGGAAATATTCAATCATAAATATTCAATCATCAATGTTTAAAGATGCAACCATAGAAGAAATAAATTCCATTTTACAACAGGCATGGAAAGCATTTCATCTTTATAGAAAATATTCAATGAAGCAACGGGCTGATTTTATGCGGGCTATTGCATTTGAGCTGGAAGGATGCGGCGATACATTGATACAAACAGGCATGAGGGAAACAAGTTTGCCTGAAGCAAGATTGAGAAACGAAAGAGCAAGAACGATCTATCAACTGGAAAGCTATGCACTGGCTTGTGAAAAGGGTGACTGGCTGGAAGCAACTATTGATACTGCTATACCTGGTAAGAATCCACCGAAACCTGATATCCGGAAAATGCTGGTGCCTTTGGGACCTGTTGTCGTTTTTGGTTCCAGCAATTTTCCATTTGCCTATTCCACCGCCGGTGGCGATACGGCTACAGCTTTCGCTGCTGGCTGTCCTGTAATTGTAAAAGCACATCCTGCCCATCCTAAAACTTCGCAGCTGGTGGCCAATGCTATTTTGAAAGCAGCTGATAAATGCAAAATGCCCAATGGAATTTTTGCACATGTGCATGGAGTTTCATTTGAAGTTGGCAAAGCTTTGGTTACACATACTTTCACAAAAGCCGTTGGTTTTACAGGTTCTTATACTGGCGGTAAGCAATTATTTGATTGGGCTAATCATCGCAAAGAACCTATTCCTGTTTTTGCAGAAATGGGCAGCATCAATCCTGTTTTTTTATTACCAGAGAAATTACAATTAGCGGCTAATGAAATCGCAAGCTTATATGCCGGATCGATTACGTTAGGTACAGGACAATTTTGTACCAATCCAGGATTGATCGTTGGCATAGAAAGCGATGCATTAAAGTCTTTTATTCATGACCTTGGAAAAGTGATACAAAAAATTCAACCGGGCACCATGATGCACCAGGGAATTGCTGATTCGTATGCTTTAAAAAGGGAAGAAGCATTAATGCAGCCCGATGTGCACCTTGTTGCTGAAGCAGAAGTAGCCCCGACGGAAAATCAGGGACAGCCAACGATTGCTACCGTAGATGGGGAAACGTTTATTGCCAATCCCGTTTTACATAAAGAAGTTTTTGGCCCTTATTCTCTTATTGTCCGCTGCAGGGATATGGGTGAAATGATTGCTGTTGCCAGGAATATCGAAGGGCAATTAACGGCAACGTTAATGGCAACAAATAATGATATAAAGAATAATAATGAACTGGTAGAAGCAGTTAAAAATATTTGCGGACGATTTATTCTTAACAGTGTTCCTACCGGGGTAGAGGTTTGTTTAAGTATGCACCATGGTGGACCATTTCCTGCTACTACCGATTCAAGATTTACTTCTGTTGGTGCAGATGCCATTAAACGGTTTGCAAGGCCTGTGGCTTTTCAGAACTGGCCGGATGAATTTTTGCCGGATGAATTGAAGAATGAAAATCCATTGCATATCTGGCGAACGATGAATAATGAACTCACCAAGAATCCTATTTCATAAATTTTGTACTTTTTATAATTCGAAAAAAATTAAACAGGTTAACCTGTAGATAAATCAGATAATAAGAGCAGGTTTTCTTCCTGGTAACTTCTGTATTCTTTCTCACTTTCAATTTCGTGGTAGTAATTAACAATCCTGTTGTTTTATTAACCTTAAATAACATTCGGCTGAAACACTTGCCAGCATTGGCTTTCCCGGTAATTTATTTTCATTTTTCAGCTTGGAGCTATTCTCTTAACAGTTTCTTTTACTGTTTTTGGCATGATGGCACTTGCTTTGAATAGTATAAGTAGAAAGAAAAATAGTTCAACATCCGGGAAACAAATCAAATCAGGTCCGAAAGAATTTAGCCCGGTAAGTTCCAGAGGGCCAAACAAATTAAATTGTAATAAAATGAAAAAAATTTCTACACTCGTATTGGCCGGTTTATTTACCATGGCTGCATTTGCTGCAGACCGAAGGCCTTCTGTAACCGTAAGGGCAAATGACAATTATGAAATTGTAATTGATGGCCGAAGTTATTTCAACAGTAATTATGGGGTATTAAATATTACCAACCTGCGTGGAGGTCGCCACACTATCACGGTGTATGAAGCTGACCGTGGTCGCTTCTCCAGGAGATTTAAAAGGGTAGTTGCCTCTACCTCTTTCATACTTCGTGGTAATGACATCAGCATCTTAATTGACAGGAATGGAAGAATGATGGTGAAAGAATCAAGAAATCAAAGAGGCTGGGACAACAATGGAAGGGACCGGGACGATAATGACCGTGGCTACAATGACTATGACAATGGTTATAACAACGGTAACGATCAGGACGACCGTGGTAAAAAAGACAAGAATGATAACAATGACAAGAGAGAACAAAACAAACGTTTCTAAACGATCAATAATTCTCATGGGGCCGCCGCATTTTTTGCGGCGGCTTTTTTTATTAATAAAGCGGCTTTTATTCCGATAATAAAGCATCGGGAACCGGCCATCCTTTTTTTATTACCTTCGCCGCCATTAATAAAAAATAATTAAATGAACCAGTTAGAATTACTGACAAAAAGAAGTGATAAGAAATGTGAATTGTGTGAAGCAACGGAAAACTTCAAAATTTATGAAGTGCCGCCAGCTACCGGCAATATGGATGATGCAATTCTTGTTTGCCCCAAATGTTTAGCACAAATAGAAAAGAAAGAAGAATTGGATAATAAACACTGGCAATGCCTGACTACCAGTATGTGGAGTGAAGTGCCTGCTGTGCAGGTAATGGCATGGCGGATGCTGAATCGGTTACGCAATGAAAGCTGGGCAGCAGAGCAACTGGATATGCTTTATCTTGATGACGATAAACTGACCTGGGCCAAAGCTAGTGGTGATCATGAGAATGATGCCTCGGTTGACCTCCACAAAGATTGTTATGGTGCCATGCTGCAAAATGGCGATACCGTGGTGCTGACAAAATCATTGGATGTAAAAGGTTCTACACTTAATGCAAAAATGGGAACCGTTGTAAGAAATATCCGCTGTGTTACGGATAATACAGAACAAATTGAAGGAAGAATAGAAGGTCAGCAGATTGTGATACTGACAAAGTATGTGAGGAAGCAGGGTTAAGTTTAGCGGGAAATTATTTTACTGCCAACCCGGTATATTGTTTGCTTATTTTATCCATAATATAACCACTGATCCAGCCGACATATGCATACCTGGGGAAAATAAATTTTTTGGCAGTATTGACTTTGCTAACTTCTTTAATCACTTCATCCAGCCAAATTGCACCTGCCAGTAAAGCTTTTTGATCATAAGTTTTTACCACCCTGCTGATATTGGCCAAAGAAGCCTGTGCATCATCTGCATTCATTTGTGAAAGCAAATCTGGTTTTATTAATTTATCATAACTGGAAAAAACAAGTTTGCGGAATTCAGCAATATCCTGCGGGCTAAGTTCCACATGGTTTTGCCTGATTTGTTCAGGGTGCATTAATGAAGCAATAGACCACACAATGCCACCTGAGATATAAACAGTTTCTCTTGATTTGAATTCTGTTTTATCCCTGAACTGGTACACAATCATTCTGCCCAAACTGTCTATAATGAGTTTTTCAGCTGTCCGCAAAAAGTCTTCTAATTTTGTGGTTCCCGCAGGCATCTTTTCTTCTACCAGTCGTTGAAAGGATTTGGTGCCAAATGGGAAAGTAACCGGGATAAAATTTTTGACAGTATTTATATATCCGCCTTTGGTGTTTCCGCTGCCTACATCTAATTGATCAGCCGAAAGCCGGTTGATACCCGGCACAATACCTTTAAAGCTCAGTACTGCTTCTTCTTCCACAGTGATATAATTAATTTTCATTTTCGGGTCTAATTCTTTAGGTCGTACTACGGTGGCGAAATACTCCACTTTATTATATTTATCTAATTCCTGTTTCAGGCCGCTGCTGATAACGATATATATTCTTGAAGATGGTATCTGGTATCTTTGCAGGATAAGATTGTAAAAGATAGTAACGGCATCAAAAGTTTCTTTTTCACTTTGGTAAGATAAGGCTGCTGCGTCTGTATTTATGGATGTATCGGCTTTTAATGAATAATCATTTTCACCGTTCTTACCGAGTTTTACTTCAATTACACTCAGCTTTATCCCTTTGGCTCCAATTTCAATACCCGCATATAAGTCGCCTATACCCAGCACACTTTTCAGCATACTGTTAACCACATCAGCAATCACATTCATGCCAAGGGCCTTGTATAATTTAATTGACTTTTGGTAAGCAGTAACTGCCTGCGACTGCTGATTGGTTTTGCTGTAAATGTTTCCCAATCCTTCATATGCCTGTGCCTGGTAATAAAAATTTTTAACATTGATACCATTCTGAAGGGCTTTTGTATAATATTCTTCAGCCGCTTCAAATTGCTGTGCCTGCAGCAGGGTAGTGGCTGTTTTCAGCAATTGAGAAGTTGACAGATTTTTTGGTGGCTGTGCTGCTGTATTAATGACCAGAAAAAGTAAAATGGCTGAAAGGAAATTTTTTATTGACATTGTTCTTACTTTAAACTGATTGAAACAAAATACTTAAAAATTTAAGTGGCAAATCCATAACAAAAGTAATTGAATTAACTGCTGACATCAATTGCATGAAGACCCAATTGCAAACAGGTTTTCAACATTATTCAATGAAAATTCAATGGAATAAATTGTTGTTCAGCCAAACCGTTAAAAAGTTTAAAAAATTATTAGATTTTTTAAATAGTCTTGTTGCATGCCGTGTTTTAGAAACCACTTAACGGAATTTGATAGGTACTATAAATTCTCTTAGAATAATTAGTTGTATCTGCTAAACCGATATTTAATGTGTCTGTAGCTCGTCTAATAATTACACTTGTGTCCCTTCCTAAAGCAGTTATACAATATTGAAGAGTATTTTTATTGTTAGGTATTACTTTCAAATAAATAGTTGTGTCTAAGCTACGTCCCACAAGTCTTTTACTTAGGCCATGTGATGGAAACAAGTATACTGTGTCATAAAGGTTAAAGTCAACTTTTAAATTTAGTTTTAAGAAATTTAGTTCTTGAGACTTAAGTCGAACATTTGTTGAATTATTATTGAAATATAATTGTTGATATAAATTGTTACCATAGTTATTGTCATTTGCAACTTCCAATACATACCTTACACTATTCCCTTCTGCTCTATAATTAATTGTAAAATTTCCATTAATATCAGTTGTCGATGAGTCTAGAAAGTCATAACAAAAAGTACTACCTGAAAAATTATTTTTACAACCTACAAGATAAACTTTAGCAAATGGCAAGTTTTTATTTTTTACTGTGTCAATGACAAAACCACTTACATTAATTTGAGTACCTTTTTTTATATCCTTTGCACATGATAAAAGAAAAGTAGCGATAAAAAATGTCAGTATAATGTTTTTCATAGTAGAAAGTTTTTTTTAACATTGCATACAAGGTAGGGCTTTCTGTATTGTTGATATTCTGTTATTCGTCAGCATGAACTGTTGCTGAGTAAGTCAAAATTGAGTGGTCTTGTCAAACTAAAATGTGAAGCCATAACCAATGTAACCACCAGGTATGAGTTCACTTTTAATTATTCCTGGTGAGAACCCAAATCTGAACAAACCGCTCTTTCCATACTGACGATAACCAATGTTTAGGCTCGGATAGAGTGTCTTGATTGAATAGTCAGGATAAACAAAAATATCTGCAATGCCTCTTTGATCATCACTTGTTTCCTCTACTACCAGGTATTGCAGGTCTATCCCAAGTTCAAAAAAACGGTTTTGTCTACCTAAGAGGTAATAGCCACTTCCACCAGCTGTTATAAGATTTAAGTGTTGAGCAAAGTTGGAACCCACACCAATACCAAAACCGAAGTTCTTGCCTGCGACTTTATGGTCGTATTTCAGGTTGTAAATAAGCCCTGTCTTGCCCAACTCAAAAGATAAAGCATTATGCTTTGGCTTCTCAGTGGTCTGTGTAAAACAAACTGTCACAAAAGAAAGAATGGCAAAGACTGTAGTTAAGGTATGTTTCATAAAGTAGCGTTCAACTCTCAAATTTACACAATTGCCGGTATACATTTTAGTTTATCATCAGCTAAAATTTATACCAACTCGGTTATCAAAATAATTTTATCGATGAGTTTATGTAACGGCTGCCATTATCAAATCATCCTTCCGATGCTTAATTACAAACCATCCCGAAACAACAATTGATAAAATAAAATAAGCTGCTAAAAAATATTTTACAGTAGAAAGCCATTGGCTTGCCCCAAACCAGTCATCCTGCTGGTATAAAAAATAAAATCCCAAAACACAACGCAAAATCTCCCAGATTATGGCAAAGCGGTTTCGGTCCATAAGGTCTGTAAGTGCATAGATGGTCAGAAAAATAAATGCACCATACCAATAAATATAACTGCTGTCAATACTGTTTATATAGGCAATCTGTCCAAACAGATAACTGATAAGCAATAATACAATGGTAAGTTGCATCAATGCCCAGGCATTAAAGGCAGGTGATGTTTTAGTATCATATTTTTCAAAATGATACACATCATCAATTTTCCCGACAGGGTATTTCTCCGCTACATCTGCAGGGCGGTAACCCGTATGCCTGAACCACAGCGTAAATTTATCAAACCAGTTATTAGTACGCCATGCATCTTTTATCATCAGCCAGAGATGCTGAAAATTTATTTTTATCGGGTTCCAGGTTTTGGCGGGCCTTGTAATGCCATATACTGGCGGTACTTCTTTCAGTTCTTCCTGGAAAGTGCCAAAGAGTTTATCCCATATAATAAATATCTGCGACAGATTTTTATCCATGTACTCTGGGTTCACAGCATGGTGCACCCGATGATGACTGGGCGTAACAATTATTTTTTCCAAAAATCCCATCTTATTTATGTGACGGGTATGATACCAGAACTGTGCAAATAATTGCAAAGGTGCAATGGTGGCAATAACCTGTTCCGGTATTCCAAGAACCGCCGCCGGTAATAAAAGAATGGTAAATAAATTAAAGAAAGAAGAAATACTTTGCCTCAGCGCACAGGCCAGGTTATACTCTTCGCTGCTGTGGTGGATTACATGCAGGTTCCAGAAAAGATTAATGTGGTGGCTCCAGCGGTGTACCCAATACCCGTTAAAGTCAATGATGATAAAAGCAATAATATAAACAGCAACAGTGTTTTCAATAGTGGTAATAGCAAGGTATTTCATCATAAACGGATAGATACCGATGGCAATAGTAACTTCCAATACACTTTTAGTAACATTGGTAATCCCGGAGCTTAAAGAAGAGATCATGTCCATGTTACGTACAGTATCAAATCCTTTTCTCCATCCCCACCATTTTTCAAAAAGGACCAGCACCAGAAAGGCTGGCATGGCAATGAGTAGTATCTTTCCGTAAGTTTCCAAGTTGCAGGCAATATAAAGCTAATTTATAAAAAAACTGATGAAGCACATTTTTAAATGTATTGATGCACACACCTGTGGCAATCCTGTTCGGCTGGTAAAAGAAGGCGGCCCGGAGTTGCAGGGAAAGAATATGAGTGAAAAAAGGCAGCATTTCATCCGGGAATATGACTGGATAAGAACCGGGCTGATGTTTGAACCCAGAGGACATGATATGATGAGTGGAAGCATTCTATATCTTCCTCATAACCCGGAGAATGATATGGCAGTTCTATTCATAGAAACAAGTGGCTGCCTGCCGATGTGCGGACATGGAACTATCGGAACGATTACCATTGCGATTGAGGCCGGCCTCGTAAAACCCAAAACACCAGGTATTGTTCGCTTAGAAACCCCCGCAGGTTTAATAATGATTGAATATCGGGTTGGCTATGAACCATCAACCATCAACCATGAACAGCTTAAAGTAGAAAGTGTAAAACTGACAAATGTGCCTTCCTTCTTACATTCAGCAGATTTAATTGCTGATTGTCCTGAGTTGGGTGAGTTGGTGGTGGATGTGGCTTATGGTGGAAATTTTTATGCTATTGTGGATGTACAGAAAAATTTTAAAGGACTGGAGCATTATTCAGCCGACAAACTGATTGTATGGGCAAGGGAGTTGCGTAAGAAAATTAATGCGAATTATGAATTCATTCACCCGGAAGATGAAACGATAAAAGGGTGCTCTCATATTTTATGGACAGGAGCAGTATTGGATAAATCTTCCACGGCAAGAAATGCTGTTTTTTATGGAGAAAAAGCAATTGACCGTTCACCCTGTGGCACTGGTACCAGTGCGAGAATGGCACAATGGTATGCAAAAGGAAAGCTGAAGAAAGGTGATGATTTTATTCATGAGAGTATTATCGGGAGTAAATTTGTGGGAAGGATTGAAGAGGAGTTAATGGTGGATGGCAAACCTGCTATTCGTCCATCGGTGGAAGGTTGGGCAAAAATTTATGGATACAATACAATCTGGATTGATAAGGAGGATGATCCTTATGCGTTGGGATTCCAGGTTATTTAAGTACTCTTTGAGGTAAAGCTGTTAAGTATTACATTATAATTGAAAATTCTATGCAAGTTGAAAATGATATTTCAATTTCCTCTTTAGGGCCTGCCTGTCCGGTAGGCAGGGATAGGGGCAAAGCAATCATTATCGGAGGAGGTATTATTGGTCTGAGCTCAGCTTTGTATTTAAGAAAATCTGGATGGGATGTAACGGTAATTGACAAAGGAGATTTTTTGGATAATTGTTCTTATGGTAATGCCGGTTATATCTGTCCCAGTCATTTTATTCCGTTAGCCACACCCGGAATAGTTAAGAAAGGTTTTAAATGGATGTGGAATTCCAAAAGCCCATTTTATGTGCAACCGAGATTAGACTGGAATCTTATTAGCTGGGGGATGAAATTTATTCGTAGTGCCAATGCAAAACAGGTTGAAAATGCCGCAATACCATTACGGGATATAGCACTTATCAGCAAACAGGAATATGAATCCTGGACAAAGATCCCTGGTTTTGATTTTGCCTATGAAAATAAAGGTCTGTTGGAAATTTTTCAAACACCTGAAGCCGCTGCTCATGCCCATCATACATTGGAGAAAGCTCATCAGCTTGGTTTAACAGATACAGTTTTACTCAACAAAGAAGAACTGAACAAGTTAGAACCGCAAACAAGGATTAATGGAGCAGGAGCTTTATTTTTTATGGGTGATGCACATTGCTATCCAAACAAATTAATGACCGATCTGCTCAATCATTTAAAAAATGAAGGAGTGCAGTTAATTAGTAATAATGAAGTGGTAAAATTTGAAACAAATAATGGAAAAATTAAAAGGGTCATTACCACTACAAATTCATTTGAAGCAGATGAAGTGGTAATAGCAACCGGTTCATGGGGCTGGGAGACTGTAAAACTTTTGGGAATTAAAATCCCATTGATTCCCGGCAGGGGTTATTCCATTACATTAGAAGATTCACCTTTTAGGGTTAATTATCCGGCGGTATTGGTAGAAGGCAGGGTGGCCATCACTCCAATGGATGGAAATAAAATTCGTTTTGGGGGAACCATGGAAATCACTTCTCACAAAACACCACCCTGTATGAACCGGGTGAAGGGAATACTGGATGCTGTGAAGCGTTACTATCCGGAATTTGATGTGCCTTTACCCACTAAGGAAAATGTATGGTATGGTTATCGTCCCTGTTCAGCAGATGGACTGCCGTATATCGGTCGTGTTAAGAATATTACGAATCTGACAATTGCCACTGGTCATGCAATGCTGGGATTGAGTTTGGGAGCAGGCACCGGTAAATTAGTGAATGAAGTGGTAAATAACTTGCCCACCACTATGGATATAAAACCGTTTGCAGTCGAAAGGTTTTCATAAAATTCAGGCACAGTTTCTATTCTTCAGTTCAATCAGTAAAATCTGTGGTTCATACTTCTTACATTTACAATCTAATGAATTGTACAGCTGAACGAATACCTTACCGGCAAACTGGTGCTTTCTCAAAGATTGCACTGGACTATATAGACCTGGAAGAAACATTGAAACCATTCTTTGTTCATTTGCCCATTATCGAGGGGATTAAAAATGCGATTGCTGCAAGGAAAAATTTTGCAACCAACCGTGAAGTATTAGTACAAGCAATAAAAAAGCAATACGATGGTATTGATATAAATGACAAAGTAAAGAATAACATTGATTCACTTCTATCGGCAGATACTTTCACCATTACCACAGCCCATCAGAATAATATTTTTACCGGGCCGCTTTATTTTATTTACAAAATTGTGCATGCCATCAAACTGGCTGACAGTTTGAAATCAAGATTGCCAGCATACAATTTTGTACCTGTTTTCTATATTGGATCCGAAGATGCTGATCTTGATGAACTGAATCATATCCATCTCGGTGGCGAGAAATTGGTATGGGCCACAAAACAAACCGGGGCTGTAGGAAGGATGAAAGTGGACAAAGAACTATTGGATTTATTAAATATAATGGAAGGACAATTGCTGGTACTTCCACACGGCAATGAAATTATTTCTTTAATGAAACAATTTTATAGAGCCGGTGTTTCCATTCAGCAGGCAACCTTTCAATTTGTGAATGCCCTGTTTGAGGAATATGGATTAGTAGTACTTATCCCGGATAATCCATCATTGAAAAGACTGATGTTCCCGTTTTTTAAAGAGGAACTGCTGAAACAACCTGCCGCAGGTATAATTGAAATATCAGCCAATAAACTGGAAGAAGCCGGGTATAAAGTACAGGCTACGGCAAGGCAAATAAATTTATTTTACCTGAAAGATGATATACGTAACAGGATTGAATGGAAACATTCAAGGTTTACTGTTGTGGATACATCCATCAGTTTTTCAGAAGCTGAAATAATAAAGGAATTGGAAACATATCCTGAGAGGTTCAGTCCCAATGTTATATTACGGGGCCTTTATGAGGAAACAATATTACCCAATCTTGCCTTCATCGGCGGCGGTGGCGAAACAGCTTACTGGCTTCAGTTAAAAGAATTATTTGCATATTATAAAGTGCCATTTCCTATGCTGATTCTTCGTAATTCTTTTTTATTTATTGAGAAAAAATGGAAGGAGGCGATCAGTAAACTGGACTTTGATACAGAAGATATTTTTTTACCGGGTCAGGAATTACTTAAAAGGCTGGTAGCAAGAGAGAGTAAGAATCAAACTACATTAAATGGTTCAATAGATGTATTGAAGGAACTGTATGAATCATTTAAGAAACAGGCTAATGCAATAGATACAACTTTAGAGAAACATGTGGAGTCACTCAAATCAAATGCTGTGTATCGCCTGACGGAACTGGAGAAAAAAATGCTGCGGGCTGAAAAACGAAAATTTTCTGATCAGCAAAGAAAGATACTATCTATAAAGGCACATTTATTTCCCGGCAATGGTTTGCAGGAACGGAATGATAACCTGAGTTATTATTATGCCAGATGGGGAAGGGAGTTTATAAAGCTGCTCTATGATAACTCGCTGGGTTTGGAACAGGAGTTTGTTATCCTGACAGAAAAATGAAATTGATAAGATGCCCCGGAAAAAATTTCGGGGCATCTAGTTATTTGGAATTATCTGCCTCTTAAATAAATACTAAACGTTATTGTTTGTTTCTTCAATGATGAAAGGGTAGTTGCGTAAATTGTATTCGATGTTTCTTTCATTTCTGAAAGTCCGGCTGAGAATTTCAATTCCGGCGATAGGATAAGCCTGCTTTTTGGAAGACCAAAATCAACACCAATTCCTGCATCAGCCAGTACTGCAGATTTTTTTACCGGAACTAATTCAGTTGAGGTTGCATCTTGTTTAAAAATGTAACTAAAGGTTGGCCCAAGAGAAAAGTAGGGGGCAATATTTTTAGATGAGAAATGTATAATAACCGGCAATGAAATATTAACCGCAGTATTTTTTAATGAAATAGTTTGTGTTGTTACCTGCCCTCCGGTTACCGGCCTGTTTTCATAAATTAATTCTCCTCCTTCAAACGTTACCAATGTTGATGGTCTGATAGATATCTTTTTATTTATTGCGACCTGGTAAAAAATACCAAGGTCAAATTTTATGATATTCTTTGGGATAATACCCGTAACAGGTATCTGTGGATTTCTAAAAAAAGTTGGTTTTACCTGGCTTACTCCGCTTCCGGTAACAATACCAATGCTGTTTTTTCTGGCTGGGAAATTTTTCTTCGGTTCTATCTTTTTTTCATCAGGTTTTGTATCAGCAGTTTTCCGAATAAGCGATAAAGTGTTCAGGGCACATTGCCATTTAGGAGCAAAATTTGAGGCTTGCTCAGCATAAAAACGGGCACTGTCCAAATTATTATTTTCAAAATGTAATAATGCCAGCTTGTTATTTATATAGGCACCATTCGGATCAATTGCTAATGTAACATAGGCATTTTGAAAAGCAGTTGATAACGAACCGTTTTTACCGTTATTTCCAAAATCGCCGCTTGCTTTTAAAAAGTACATCCGGCCCATTAAAGATTTTGCAAAATCAGCATCATCTTCACGAATAATATTTATTGCTTTCTCAAGTCTTAGTCCTGCCTCATAATTTTCTTGCTTTTGTTTTACTGAAGTCTCACTGCAACTCAGGTAATCGTTTACTCTTGATTGGGCATAATTGATATATTCAACAGCTAAGGTTGATTTAGCATCCAATGTATATGGATTATCCGGATATTTTTTATCCAGCTGCTGATAAAAAGATTCTGCTGAAGAACTACCGGTAATGTTTTTTTCTTTAACGGCTTTGTAAAATCTATTGTAAGTTTCAATCAGTGCTGTATCGGCAGTAGTAATATTTTTATGTATGACAGGAAGTCCTGAAAACGAATTACCACCACCCCGGTTCTGTGCTTTTTTTAGATTTAACCAGTTCTGCAAATATGCAGCATCTACACTGCTTACAATTTTATCACTGTTTTCATTACAACAGAAATAGGGGTCTTGTTTTCTACTAAATCGTTGGGATGCTATAGAGGGAACATTCTTGTCAACATAATTTTTGATTTCAGCATATGTGATTTTCTTGTCCGGGTTTTGTTCACTGTCAGCAAGTCCGCTAAGACCATCTACCAGATACCATGTAAAAAGACCATGGCCATTTCCAATTGATGCATCTTCCAGTGATTCCTGACCGGCAGCTGTTGCCAGCATCATTATTTCACCCACTTTCTTTTCAGAAATTGCATTGCTTAAAAAATTCTGACCGGCAATGCCACCTGGTAATTCATTGGAACGGCAGGCATCCATGATAAAAAATACTTCAACACCTTTTGCAGTTTCATTGGCGATTTTATTTTTCAGATTGTATAATTGAATAGCACCGCCAACGAGATAATTGTTTTTATCTCCGTTGGGATTGCAGTCATAACTTAAAAAGAAAAATTCATCCTGGTCTATCGCATCACCATGACCGGCAAGGTATATAAACAGACGGTCGCCTTTTTGAAGTTTTTTTGCTTTCAGCCATTGGAAACCCTTTGTCCAGAACGCTGAGTTGATTGCCTGTTCATTTAATAAGGTGTAAATATTATCATCCTTCAGTTTTCCACCTCCGGGTGATTTTAAAAAATCACGGAATAATTCTGCGTCTTTGTCGGCGTAGGTTAAAGGTTTAATGTATTTATATTGGGAAATTCCCATTATCAGGGCAAAGGTTTGCGGGCCTTTGATCGTGGTATCTCTGGCCTTTAAAGGTGTTTGTGCATTGGATTCTATGAAAACAAGGATGGATAATAATGCTGATATAAGCAGATTGTATTTTTTCATATGCCAGGATAAGCGTTTAAGAATGGATAATTGTTTTTGAAAATACAACAATTTTCCAACTTGACTGGCAATCCGAATTATTGCATTGGGTAAAACTTATACTGGTTAATCGGAATCGAAGCTGTTTTCCCAACCCTCTTTTTTCATCTTTTGTGCTTTCTCTATCACTTCATTATTGAGTGATTTTTTATAATCGGATATAATTTTAGAAATGTTCTCATCAGCAGTACCCAGAATTTCTGTTGCAAGTATTCCGGCATTTTTAGCCGCATTTAATGCAACAGTAGCAACAGGAACACCGTTCGGCATTTGTAAAATTGATAATACAGAATCCCATCCATCTATGGAATTGGAAGACTTAATAGGCACCCCAATCACAGGTAGTGATGTTACTGATGCCACCATGCCCGGCAAATGAGCAGCACCGCCTGCACCGGCAATGATTATCTTCAAGCCTCTTTCTTTTGCTTTTTCTGCATACTCAATCATGCGGTATGGAGTACGATGTGCAGATACAACCGTTACTTCATGCGGAATGCCAAATTGTTTAAGGATATCAGAGGCAGCTTGCATTACGTTCAGGTCGCTGTCGCTTCCCATTATGATTCCAACAAGTGGGTTCATGGAGTTGATTTTTACAAAAATAGTTATAAACTACCTGATTATTTCGCCTTTCAGTCGTAGTAACTCCGTTTCAGCTACTTTGGTATTAAATCTTGCTGTAATAAGCCGGGTGTAAGCATCCTGCAAACTTTTTTCGGCTTCCTTTAATTGTATCAATGTATTGGAGTTGAGTTTATATACCTGGAAAACGATGCTGACATTCTCTTTTGCCAGCAGTATATTCTCTTCTTCCAGAACCAATGCTTTTTTTTGTTGTTCATATTCCAGGAATGCATTCACCACATCCAGGTTAATTTTTGAACGTTGATTTTCGTAGAAAAGTTGCTGATATTGAATATCAAGCTGAGCTTGTTTAATCAGCCGTTTGTTATTGAAATTATTCAGAATAGGGATCGTTGCGGTTAAGCCTATATTCCTTCCTACATTCCTGCTGTATAAAGCTTGAAATGGATTTACGGTGGCTTTATTATTATTTCTAACAAAACTGTAACCAGAGGTAAGTGCAATTACGGGCCAGCGTTCTGCCTTCCTTTCTTTTAAAGTATAATGAGCTATGTCAATATTTTTTTTGGCAATCAACAGGCCGGGATTAGTATTTTCAATACCCATTTGAATTTCGCCCAATGAAACTTTTTGATTGATCGGAATGGTATCACTCACATTATAATCTGTTCCTTCAGCCACGTTCATTGCCTGGTTCAGTTGTCCTTTCAATTGAGTAATCAATGTTTGCTGTTCCAGTTGTAATGCTCTTTGTGCATTATGATCAACCTTGCTTTGTAAAACATCTGGTTTGGCGCCAACACCAATGTCTAATTTATATTGAGCAAGTTTCACCCTTTCCTGGCTTAATGACATCTGTTCAGTAATTGCTATTAATAATTGTTTTTGTCTTACAATATTGTAATAGTTATTGACGATAAGAGCTATTGTATTTACAACCTGTTCTTTGATACCTAATTCCCCAAGCCGGATAAATTCTTCTGCCTTATCCCTCGTTGCAAACATTTTAAATCCATCAAATAAGGTCCAGTTTAATTGTACGGCAGCATTGTAATTATTGGATTTGATATCATTTAATTTTCTTTCTGTTCCATCAACAAATTTTTGCTCTTGTGCATTATTATTCCAGGCTGTGTTCATTGTTCCATTTATTCTTGGCAGAAAAACAGCATTTCTATAAGTATAATTCAATGCCGCAACAGACGAATCATTTTTTGATAACTGTATATCAAAATTATTTTTCAACGCAGTGGCAATTGCTTCTTCCAGGCTAAGCATATTCTGTGCCTGTGCAGAAAGTGTAATTAAAAATAATATGGGGAACGAGATCTTTCTCATAACATCATTCAGTATTTATAAAAGTTCATCAGTTGGTTTAACCTGTTTGGTTTCCGGATGAATAAATTTATCAATATCGCTAATTTTTTTCTTACTTGACAGGAATGAATACATAGCTGGAATTACAAATAATGTCAGCACCAATGAAAAAATTATTCCTCCGACAATTACAACACCCAGTGGAATTCGGCTGGTGGCAGAAGCACCTAATGAAACAGCCAATGGAAGAGCTCCCAACGACATAGCTAAACTTGTCATTAAAATTGGTCGTAATCGTTGAGTGGCAGAATAAATTACCGCCTCGGTTTTCTTCATCCCTTTTCGTTGGTTCTGATTGGCAAATTCTACAATCAAAATGCCATTTTTTGTTACCAGCCCAATCAGCATAATCATCCCAATCTGGGAAAATATATTCAACGTATGCCCAAATAGCCATAACGATAAAGTAGCGCCGGCAATGGCCAGCGGAACAGTAAACATTATTATTAACGGATCAATAAAGCTTTCAAACTGTGCTGCGAGTATCAGGAAGATCAATCCTAAAGCCAGTAAAAAAGCAAAACTGGTATTACTGCTGCTTTCTTTAAAATCCCGGGAAGATCCAGACAAGGCAGTAGCAAATGTTTCGTCTAAAAGTTTTTTTGAAATTTTTTCCATTTCTTCAATACCATCACCAATTGTTTTACCCGGTTGTAAACTGGCAGAGATAGTAGCCGATTTATAACGATTAAAATGATAAATAGTGGGAGGGGTGTTTGATTCAGTGGTGGTAACAAGATTATCAAGACTGATCATATCACCCCGGTTATTTCGAACAAAAAGTATTTTTAAATCGTTGGGATCATCCCTGTTATTACGGGCTACTTGTCCCATTACCTGGTACTGTTTACCATCTTTTGTAAAATAACCAAGCCTGCGGTTGCTGAAAGCTAATTGAAGTGTTTGAGAAATATCATTTACACTTACACCCAATTCTGATGCTTTTAACCTGTTTATCACAACCCGTAATTCAGGTTTATTAAATTTTAAATCTACATCTGCATTCATCAATACCTTGCTTTGACGGGCTTCCTCTAATATTTTTGGAAGTATTGCAGTAAGTTTATTGAAATTATTATTCTGAATTACAAATGAAACCGGTTGCCCGCCTCTCCGGCTTACAGAAATGGTTTGTTCCTCAATGGCAAATGCTCTTCCTTCATTATATCTGGGTAAATTTTTATTTATCCTCTCCACAATCTGCTTTTGAGAATAATTTCTTTCATTAGGTGGTACTAAAGCAACACGGACGAAACCTGTGTTTGCATTTCCAGAACCACTAAAACCTGGAGATGTCATGCTTTGAACAATTGCTTTTTCAGGAACTGAATCGAGCACCAGAGTTGTTAACCGATCTACATACTTATCCATAGCATCATAGGAAGTTCCTTCAGGCGCTGTTAATTGTAACCGGAATTGGCTTCTGTCTTCCATAGGGGCTAATTCTGATTGTAACCCACCCCCGACTAAGAAGATAATTGCTCCGCATATTGCTATAATTATCAATGCCATCCATTTTACTTGCATAAAGCCACGTAAAGATTGATGATATCCATTCTCCATCCAACGGAAAAATGGTTCTGTTTTGTTATAGAACCAGGAGTGTTTATGTATGTCTTTTTTTGTGAGTTTAACATTCAGTACAGGTGTTAAAGTAAGCGATACAAAGGCTGAAATTAAAACTGCCCCAGCCACTACAATTCCAAATTCACGGAAAAGCCTGCCCACAAATCCCTGCAGGAAAATAATTGGAAGAAATACAACAGCCAGCGTAATGGAGGTGGCAATAACAGCGAAATAAATTTCTTTAGATCCTTCAACTGCTGCCTGCCACTTGTTCATACCCCTTTCCATTTTTTTGTAAATATTCTCTGTTACCACAATGCCATCATCTACTACAAGACCAGTAGCTAAAACAATGGCCAGTAATGAAAGTACATTGATGGTAAAGCCCATCAGGTACATTATAAAAAATGCACCGATTAACGAAACAGGAATATCAATAAGTGGCCGGATGGCAATAATCCATTCCCGAAAGAATAAATAGATAATTAACACTACCAGTAAGAAAGCTATCATCAAAGTTTCTTTTACTTCAAGGATTGACTTCTTTATAAATTTAGTCTGGTCCAGCGCAATATTTATTTTTATATCTTCCGGAACATCTTTTTTAATCTGGTCTAATCTTATGTAGAATTCATCAGAAATTGATACATAATTAGAACCGGGTTGAGGAATTATTGCCAATGAAATCATGGGGATGCCATCACCTTTTAAAGAGGTCTCTTCATTTTCAGGGCCAAGCACTGCTTCGCCAATATCTTTTACTTTAATATCCGTTCCGTCAGCATTTTTTATAATCAGGTTATTAAATTCTTCTTCCGTATTTAATCTGCCAAATGTTCTTACTGTGAGCTCTGTTGCATTGCCAGAAATTTTTCCGGAAGGAAGCTCTACATTTTCTCTTAACAAAGCGGTCTGAACATCATTTGCAGTAATTTTTTTAGCTATTAGTTTTCCGGGATCAATCCAGATACGCATGGCATATCTTTTTTCTCCCCAGATCTGGATACTGCTTACACCGGGAATTGTTTGTAATCTTTCAACCAGCACATTATTGGCATACTCTGTTATCTGTAACGGATTCCGTGTATAGCTCTGCACCGTCATTGATATAATTGCATCAGAACTTGCATCTGCTTTAGAAACAACAGGTGGAGCATCCAGGTCAGAAGGTAGTGAACGTTGTGCCTGAGATACTTTGTCTCTTACATCGTTTGCTGCTGCTTCCAGGTTTACGCTTAATTCAAACTCTACATTAATACTGCTGGTGCCGTTGCTGCTGCTGGAAGTAATATTTTTAATTCCGGCAATTCCATTAATTGCTTTTTCTAATGGCTCTGTTATTTGAGTTTCTATAATATCTGCATTCGCGCCGGGGTAGGATGTTCGGACGCCAATATTGGGCGGATCAATGGCCGGATAATCTCTGACACCCAAAAATTTAAAGCCAATAACACCAAAAAGAACGATAATAATGCTCATTACTATCGCCATCACTGGTCTCCGCAAACTTAATTCTGAAATATTCATTCCCCTTTGGTTTAAGGCGAAGGCGCAGGGATTAGTTTTTAAAGAATTCTATGCCTAAATCCATACGCCTTATGCCTAATTAACTATTTTTCCAATTTGAATTTTTGCATCAGGTCTTACACTGAGCAAGCCGGTAACAACAATAGTATCTCCGGCCTTTAAGCCATCCAGAATTTGCACCCGGGCAGAATCTCTGATACCCGTTAATACATCAACGAAAATGGCGGTGCCGCCTTTATACAGAATTACTTTTTTTCCTCTTGCTTGTGGTAATACAGCCTGTGTAGGAATAAGAATTGCATTAGGATCAGGATCAAAACTTAATTGAACTTTTGCAAAAGCTCCTGGTATCAATGCATCGTCTTTTCCCATAACAGCAGCCCTGACTGTCAGGCTGCGGGTATTCTCCATTAAGTTAGCTTCAGTAGCTACTACTTTGGCACCCATCTGTTTTTTAGAACCTTCTATTGTAAAAGTAACAAGCTGTCCCATATTTATCTGGCCCGTATATTTTTCAGGAATAGAAAAATCTAATTTCAATTGGTCAGTTTGATTAATTATAGCAATGACAGAGGATGGAGTTACATAAGAACCCGGACTAATTTTATTCAGACCTATCTTGCCGCTGAATGGGGCTCTCACCACTGTTTTGGCAATACTTGTCTGAAGTATGCCAATATCTGCTCTCAGGCTATTAACTTGTAAAAGGCTGATGTCATAGTCTTGTTGGCTGATTCCCTGAATTTGTAATAGTTGAGCTTGTCTCTCTTCTGTCTTTTGTGCAAGTGCTAATTGAACCTGTAATTTATTCAGTTGTGCTCTAAGGTCACCATCGTAAAGTTTTGCTAACAGCGTTCCTTTGCTCACATATTTACCCTCAACAACATTCAATTGAATAATGCGACCGGAAACCTCCGGATGAATTTCTGCCACTTCATTTGCTACAATCGAGCCCGGAATTTCAAGGTTCTCCTGGAACAATTGTGCTTTTAAAATATAGCCATCAACTTTTAAGGGAGGAGGTTTGGCAGGCCCGGCTTTTATATCTGCTTTTTTTTCTTTTTTCCCCCCACAGGAGGTAAATACGGATAATGAAATTGCTAAAATAAATATTGAACGTAATCTCATGATTGGTTTTGTGCAGTATTTTAAAAAATCGGGCTGTTAAAGATAACAGTTAATTGCAAGGTTTTAGACGTAAGCGGTTTGCATTTCTTTCACCGTAATCAGAATATTATCAACGGTAAAATTTAGAGACAAGAGGGGTTCAGGCTTTTGGTAACAATGTCCTTTTCACTTTGTTTGAGCGGTGAAGCAGCTCCTGTTTTTCGTTGCTTAGTATGGTTACATGACCCATTTTACGGCCAGGTTTGGTTTGTTTTTTCCCATAGAGATGAACAAAAGCGTTTTCAATTTTCAAAACCTCCTCAAGACCTTCATAGTTCACCGGGCCGCTAAAGCCATCAGCACCCACAATGTTTACCATAATGGAAGGGAGGATCGCATCCGTATTTCCCAAAGGATAATCCAGCATAATCCGCCAAAGCATATCAAATTGTGAACAGTAATGTGCTTCAATAGTGTGATGGCCGCTGTTATGAACCCGTGGAGCAGTTTCATTTACTAAAACATCCCCGTTCTTATTAATAAACATTTCTACTGCGAAAATGCCGGGAGATTTAAAATTCCGAACAACTGCCAATGAAATTGCTTCTACTTTCCAAAGTGTCTTCATATCAATTTCAGCAGGGCAAAGCTGGTAATCGAGTAAATTTAGTACCGGGTCAAACAACATTTCAACAGGCGGATAAAGTGCTGTTTCCCCTTTTTCATTTATGGCAACCATTTGGGCAATTTCTTTAAAAATGGGAACCATTTTTTCCAGCACAGATGGGGCATCAAATCCTTTTAGAATATCTTCTTTTGTCCTTAACAATTGTACTCCGCGGCCATCATAACCTCCTTCACCAACTTTATGAACAGCCGGTAAAAAATTGGCAGCCTCACTTAATTCAGCCGAATTCATTGTAATCATGTAATCTGCAGTCGGAATCTGGTATTGCCGATAATATTCTTTCTGTAAAATCTTATTTTTAATTGTTTTTAATACCGAAGGTTTTGGGTAAATCTTTATTTCTTCAGCTTCCAGTTTTTCCAATGCTTCTGCATTAACGTTTTCAATTTCAATAGTGAGGGCATCAAGTCCTTTTCCGAAATTATAAACAGTATCAAAATCTTTAATATCACCTTTGGTGAAAAAATGGCAGAGATGGGCAGCCGGACAATCATCATCATTCTCAAGCACATATGTTTCCACCGGGTAATTGGCTGCAGCCTGTAATAACATTCGGCCAAGCTGGCCGCCGCCTAAAATTCCAACTTTTAGCATTCAGCAAAAGTAATTAACGGCAATGAGAGAGTAAGTAATTATATAGAATCATTTTTTAACTTTGGAAGGTGAATCTTGATTATCCTCATAAATTTTTTAATGACCATCGTAATAGCTTTAATTTGCTGATGGTAGTACTTGCAATGGATGCCCGGTACCGATAAATCACCCTTTCGTATTTCACACTAAACGCCGCTATTTCTGACTTTTAAATTTTTAAAAATGGCAACTCAATTATCACCAGATATTAAGCAAAATAATACAGCAGATTTTCTTCCATTGGAAGGTACAGATTATGTAGAATTTTATGTAGGCAATGCCAAGCAGGCGGCTCATTATTATATGAGTGCATTTGGCTTCCAGGCACTGGCATATGCCGGCCCCGAAACCGGAATAAAAGACAGAGCCAGTTATGCTGTTCGGCAAAATAGATTAACACTTGTTTTAACCACTCCATTAAGATTGGAAAATGAGATGGCTGATCATGTTTATAAACACGGAGATGGTGTTAAGTCCTTATCTCTTCGGGTTAAAAATGCGACAAAAGCATGGGAAGAAACAACTAAACGGGGTGCCAGAAGTTATATGGAGCCCCGGCATTTAAAAGATGAGTATGGAGAAGTAGTTATGAGTGGAATACACACTTATGGAGAAACAGTACATCTTTTTATTGAGAGGGAAAACTACAATGGGCCATTTTTGCCTGGTTTCAGGGCATGGGGCAATCCTTATTTTAAACCGGCTGAAACAGGATTACTTTATGTAGATCATTGTGTGGGAAATGTAGGCTGGAACCAGATGAATCCCTGGGTTAAATTCTATGAGGAAGTAATGGGATTTAAAAATATTTTGAGTTTTGATGATAACGACATTTCCACTGAATATTCTGCTTTAATGAGCAAAGTGATGAGTAATGGAAATGGCTATGTAAAATTTCCCATAAATGAACCGGCAGAAGGTAAAAAGAAAAGCCAGGTAGAGGAGTACCTCGATTTTTATAATGGAGAAGGATGCCAGCATGTGGCCATGGCAACAAATGATATTGTAAAAACGGTTACTGAATTAAGAAGCAGGGGCGTTGAATTTCTGAAAGTTCCGGATTCTTATTATGATGATCTTTTGGAAAGGGTTGGTAAGATTGATGAAGAAATAGAACCGTTAAAGGAATTGGGAGTATTGGTTGACAGAGATGAGGAGGGTTATTTATTGCAACTTTTTACAAAGCCGGTGGAAGACCGGCCAACTCTTTTCTTCGAAATAATTCAACGAAAAGGCGCAAAGAGCTTTGGCAAAGGAAATTTTAAAGCACTTTTTGAAGCATTGGAAAAAGAACAGGATGCAAGAGGTAATTTGTAAGTATAAAATCTAATTTATCTGAAAAGTTAAAGATCATATTGCATGTATTTCCTGGTGCAATATGACCTTTCCACATACGTTAATAGCTTTAATATCTCATTAAAAAGGAGAAATGTAATTTTGTCAATAATTTAATTCACAATAATAAATATCTTGTTGAGAAACCCTTTATTTTAACAATGAGAATGAAGCATATTTTATATTTTCTACTATTAATCTCACTGGGGAAAATGGTGGCTGCACAGCCCTCTTCTCAAAATGGGGCGAGCAATTCATTTTCATTTATTGATTATCAGAAAAAATTTCCCCGTCCCGGAGAAGCTATAGAAAGAAAAGAAGATACATTGCAAAAACAGTTTTTGGAGAAAAAGCTTAACTGGCCTGCCAAATACCTGTATATCCGTTCTTTTAAATACGATAGCCAGTTAGAAGTTTGGGTGAAAAATGATATTGCAGACCAATTCCAATTATTTAAGACTTACAAAGTTTGTGCTTTAGCGGGAACGCTTGGTCCTAAGAGAATGGAAGGTGATTACCAGGTTCCTGAAGGATTTTACTACATCAATGAATTTAATCCCAGGAGTAATTATTATTTGTCTTTAGGAATTAATTATCCCAATGCATCAGATAAACTGTTAAGTGATTCACTAAAACCCGGAAGCGCCATTTACATTCATGGCAGTTGTGTAACTGTTGGTTGCATTCCTATCCGTGATGAGCAAATAGATGAATTATATATCCTTGCTGCACATGCAAAAGATCAGGGGCAGGATTTTATCCCTGTCCATATTTTTCCCATCCGGTTTAATGTGGAAAGAAGTTCTAAATTTTTGGAAAATCTTACAAAGGATGACCCTGATTTGAAAAAATTTGCTGATAAGATGGAAGATGCCTTTGATTATTTTGAAAAGCATAAGCAATTACCTGTTGTGATGATTGGAGAAAAAGGTCAGTATATTATCAATGAAGCTCCAACCCGAAAACCAAAACCTGTTGTGGTAGAAAAGATTCCTGTAAAGAAACCTCCAATGGTGCATCGCACAAGATCAGTTGGGGTATTACCGGATGCTGTTCATCAATGGCCACAATATATTGGAGGCGCAGAAGCTTTTATGAAGTACCTGGATAAATTAGGTAACGAAATGGCAGGATTACTTCCTAAAGGGATCAAAAAATCCTATGTACAAGTGGAGTTTGTAATTGATAAAGACGGTGTACCAGTGAATTTTAAAGTGTTGAAAGGTTCTAATGACACTGAGTTTATAGATGAACTTATCCACCGCATGGAAAAAATGGGATCATGGAAGCCAGCCATACTTAATGACCAACCTGTTCCTAAAAAAATGATTCAAACAGTGACAGTGGAGTCTTTACACTGATTTGTTATAAATGTTACTACTTAGTAACAAGTGTTTTTTCTGCATAATCTACTTGTTTTAAATATTTTTCCCCCTTTTTTTAATGAAAAACATGGAATTACTTTTTGCTCATCAATAAATTAAATAATTTGTATTGTGATTT
>JBARSW010000426.1:0-2033 GCA_049644925.1 Chitinophagaceae bacterium
AATATATTTTTACTCAATGGAGACAGTGGCGTTAAGATAGCAGAAGTGATTGCTCAGTTAAATGAACCGGCTTTATTCTGGCTGGACGGGCACTATTCTGGCGGAATTACAGCGAAAGCTGATAAAGATTGCCCGGTGCCGGAAGAACTGCATGCCATTTTCAGTAGTCCTGTAAATCATATAATACTGATTGATGATGCCCGGTTGTTTAATGGAACAAATGACTACCCTGCATTTGAACAAATCCAGGCAATCATTAAACAGCACAAAAAAGATTATACGATTGAAAACAAAGATGATATTATCAGATTACTACCAAACAGGAATTAAGTATGTTTAAAGTTGGAACTACAAATGAAGAAGACAGGGTTCGCTGGATTGAAACCACTTTAAAAAAGATACCCGCCAATCTTACATTACTGGATGCCGGTGCCGGAGAGTCGCAGTTTAAAAAATTTTGCAGTCACCTGAAATATATTGCGCAGGACTTTGGACAATACGATGGTGCCGGTGATGTTGCATTGCAAACAGGAACATGGGATAACTCTAAACTGGATATCGTTTCTGATATCACGGCAATACCATTACCAGATGCCTCTGTAGATGCCATTATGTGCACAGAAGTGTTTGAACATATTCCTGACCCGATTGCAGCAGTAAAAGAATTCAACCGGCTTTTAAAACCAGGAGGTTATTTACTGATTACTGCACCCTTTGCCAGCCTCACCCATTTTGCCCCTTATCATTTTGCCTCCGGCCTTAGTCGTTTCTGGTACGAGAAGCATTTGCCTGACAATAATTTTGTAATAGATGAACTTAAATTAAACGGAAATTATTTTGAATATATAGCCCAGGAAAACCGGCGAATCAAAAGAATGGCCTTAAAATATGCAGGTAAGAAAATCAATTTCTTTGAGAAAATTATCATCCATCTTAATCTGTATATACTTCAGCGATTAAGCAAAAGAGATAAAGGATCATCAGAGATGCTTTGTTATGGGATACATGTATTTGCAAGAAAAAAATGATTATCACCCGTATCATAGGCGGGTTGGGTAACCAGCTCTTTCAATATGCTGCCGGCAAAGCGCTGGCTGTAAACAAGAATACAGACCTTTTGCTTGACGTAAGTGCTTTTGATGAATACAAACTAAGAAATTTTGATCTGACGGCATTCCATACAGAAATCCAGTTTGCTAAACAGGAAGAACTTGTATCTTTAAGAAAAAGGAATTTTGCAGAGAAAATAAGAGATAATATTTTCCCTATGGCTTTAAGAAAAGTATATAAGCCAAAACATTTTCATTTTCACCCCCGTTTCTTTAATGCTTCACCTAATATTTATCTGCAAGGCTACTGGCAAAGTGAAAAATATTTTGAAACGATTTCATCACACATAAGAAAAGAATTCACAATAAAAGAAGAATATATAAAAAATGTAACGCAGTTAGCAGATGAAATAAGAAAATCATCTTCTGTATCTGTACATATACGGCGTGGAGATTTAAATAACCCAACAACTAATGAAGTGCATGTAATCCTTGAGATTGGATATTACAAAGAAGCCTTGCAAATAATCAGGCAAATAGTACCGGATGCCATTTTATATTTTTTCTCTGATGATCTGAATTGGGTAAAAGAAAACCTTCACATTGATGGTGCAGTATATGTATCAGGCACAAAATCTGAAACTCATATCGAAGACTTCTATTTGATGTCCCAATGCAAACACAATATCATTGCCAACAGCAGCTTTAGCTGGTGGGCAGCCTGGCTTAATAATAATCCCGATAAAATAGTGATAGCTCCTAAAAACTGGTTCAATAAAGGCCCGAAGGATACTCAGGACCTTATTCCTGCTGGTTGGCTACGTATTTAAACTTGTTATATACTGCAGAAACAATTCCATCCCCTTTCTCTTCGCCTCATCAAGCGGATAGCTCAGGTGCAGGTTGTAATACTTTTTTAAATCATACGCTTCGTAAGGATTTGCGGCAACTATTTCATCAATATGCTCTAATCCTTCTGCATTT
>JBARSW010000427.1:0-1913 GCA_049644925.1 Chitinophagaceae bacterium
ATGGAATGATGATGGCAACAGAACATATATAATTTACCATCCGGCAGGAAATCAGTAAATTACAAGTACATAATTTCAATCCCTGAACCTGCCTTTCGGGAGGGGCTGATGATGAAACGAATACAATTATATTGTTTCTTTCTCTTACTGCTTACGAATACTTCATTTTCGCAAACAGTTGTTTCTATTCATATAGACGGCACCATCAACCCCGTATCAGCAGATTTTATTCATAACAGTATTCAAAAGGCTCATAACAAAAAAGCAGTCTGTCTTATCATTCATCTGAATACACCCGGAGGCCTGTTAAAGTCCACCAGGGTGATTGTGAGTGATATTCTGCAATCGCCGGTACCGGTGGTTGTCTATGTGTCTCCCGGTGGGGCACATGCGGGATCAGCAGGTGTATTCATTACCCTGGCGGCACATATTGCTGCCATGGCGCCGGGAACCAATATTGGTGCGGCACACCCGGTAACCATGCAGGGGCAGATGGACACCACGATGAATGAAAAAGTTACCAATGATGCGGCTGCTTTTATCAGATCGATTGCAGAAAAAAGGCACCGAAATATGGCATGGGCAGAAAGGGCTGTTCGCAGAAGTTATTCTTACTCCGAAACGGAAGCGTTGGAAGATTCGGTCATTGATCTTATTGCCACCAATGAACAGGACCTGCTGGCAAAACTGGAAGGGAAAACGGTGGAGTTACCCGATGGTGCAAAAATATTACATACACAATCGGCCACCATTGAAACCTATAAAATGAGTATCTGGGAAAAAATGCTGGACCTGATCAGCGATCCCAGCTTTACTTATATTTTATTATTACTTGGCCTGTACGGAATGTTATTTGAGTTTTACAATCCCGGCGCTATCCTGCCAGGAATTGTGGGGGTAATCGCATTTGTTCTTGCTTTTTATTCCATGCATTCATTACCGGTTAATTATGCCGGGTTGGCACTGATCATTTTTGCCGTCATTCTTTTTTTACTGGAAATAAAGATTGTAAGTCATGGTTTGCTGGCCATCGGTGGCATTGTTTCTATGCTGCTGGGCTCGATGATGCTGATAAAATCTACTTCACCATTAGAGGTTGTAAAAATTTCAAGAACCGTTATCTATACAGCAACGGCGGCAACAGCTTTATTCTTTTTGTTCGTAATTGGTTTAGGTATAAAAGCACAGCGTCGTAAAATAGTTACCGGTACAGAAGCCATGACCGGAATGATTGGAGAAGTGGTAGAACTGCTGGCACCCATTGGCACCATAAAAGTGCTGGGCGAAGTTTGGAATGCGGAGTCGCTGTCGGGCACCATCAATGAGGGAGAAAAAGTACGTATCATTAAAATGAAGGATCTGAAATTGTTTGTAGAAAGAATTTAAATAACCCTTAAAAATAAAATAATGGAAAATTTCCCATCAGTTCTTGTTGCGATTATTGTATTTGTTGTCATCATCCTGGCCAGTGCTATCCGCATTTTGCGGGAATATGAACGGGGTGTAATTTTTCGCCTGGGCCGGCTGATTGGTGGTGATGGTATAAAAGGACCGGGCCTTATTCTGTTAATACCTGTTATAGACCGTATGGTAAAAGTTAGTCTTCGAACGGTAGTGATGGATGTACCACCACAGGATATCATTACACAGGATAATGTTTCCATCAAAGTAAATGCGGTGGTGTATTTCCGGGTAATAGAACCACAGAAAGCTATTGTACAGGTGGAAAACTTCCTGGTGGCTACTTCACAGATCTCACAAACTACACTAAGGAGTGTGCTGGGACAATCGGAGCTGGACGACCTGTTGTCACAACGGGAAAAGATTAATCACAAACTACAGCAGATCATCGATGCACAAACAGAACCATGGGGAGTAAAAGTTTCTAATGTGGAAGTAAAACAAATAGACTT
>JBARSW010000428.1:0-15579 GCA_049644925.1 Chitinophagaceae bacterium
CATCGCTTTGGTGCCAATTTCCGGTTACAGCAAACAAAATATAACTTCCAGATTGGATTAGGTGTACAGCGTTCTGAATTGGAAAGCAAAAGTTACCAGGCTTTAACGGGTAAAGATTCATTGACAAAACAGTCATTCACCAACCTGTTTCCTACAGCAAACTTTAATTTCACTCCTTCCAAAACCAAGAATCTCCGTTTCTCCTATAATGGAAGAACGAATCAACCTTCCATTTCGCAGTTGCAAAATGTACCTGATGTAACAGATACCCTGAACCAGCGAATTGGTAATCCAAACCTAAAGCAGGAATTTAACCATAGTTTTAACGCCGGCTTCAATACATTTGATGTGCTTACTTTCCGGTTTATTGCCGCAAACATTAATATTACTACAACACAGAATAAAATTGTAAACAGCATTACTACAAAAGGGCCACTCCAGATAACCACTTACGATAATATTAACGGATATTTCAGGGGCTCATCCTTTGTAACTTTTGGCCTTCCATTCAGAAGTTTAAAAATGAAAGGCTCCAGCATCAACCTGACAAATAATATGTCTTATGTAAAAGAGGTTGGCCTGGTGAACCTTGCAGAGAATATTACTAACTCAATTTCAGTATCGCAGGGAGTTGGGCTAAACATCAGTAAAGAAAAATTTGATTTTGGTGTTAAAGCAAACCTGGCTTATAATAATATAAAATACAGCATCAACAGTCTGCGGAATGAAGACTATTACACCCAAACTTATTCAGGGGATGCAAGCTATAAGTTTCCAAAGAATTTTATCCTTTCTACCAACTTTGATTATTATATTAATTCCGGAAGAGCAGATGGATATAATATCAGTGTTCCACTCTGGAACGCCAGTTTCAGCAAACAACTCTTTAAAAACAAAAATGGCGAACTGAAGTTTTCTGTTAATGATATCCTGAATCAGAATCAGAGCATTTCCAGAAGTACCGGTGATAACTATCTGCAAGATACCCGCAGCATGGTGCTAAAAAGATATTTTATGGTAAGCTTTATTTTTAACCTTAACCGCATGGGTGGTCAGAGTGGCAATCGCCAGCAGGGTGGCATACCCGGAATGCCACGATTTATGGAAAGACAAATGCGTGACGTAAGAGTAAATTAAACAACAGTTAAAATAAATAAAGGGGCATCACTGCATGTGTTGCCCCTTTTATATTTTGGGGTTAGTACAAAAAGCTTATTTTTTCTATCTGGCAACCGTAGATGTTCCTGAAAAAAATATTGATAAAACAGCTCTCAGAAACCGAAGGATATTAAATGATGATTTATAGTATTGGCTATAAATTTTCGCTGATTCATTATGATGTACAAGTCTGGGGTTTTTCATGGTTTTAAATTTTGTAAAGGGTTAACGAATTGAACTGTATTAAAAGTATACAATGAAATTAAAAAGTAATAATATTGAATGCTGTTTCTAATATGTTAATTCTATACTGATAAAAAAATCCGTAAAAACACTTGTAATATTTACTATTTTACTTACCCTTTCAATTTCTTCTTTAGCACAACTAAAGAGTTTTGCAGTAAATGAGAAAAGATGATGAACGGAGAAAGACAGTGGATGAATAGTCATTAGCCCGGAGTCTTTAGTAAGAAGTCAATACAACTTTACTCTTGCTCCGACTAATAACTCCTGACTCCCGACTCAAACATTAACTTTCATTAACCTTAAACAAAGTCCTTTTAACCAGTATTATCAGAAAAGCCAAATATTTTCGGTGAAGAATTAAATTCGTTATGAGGAAATTATATTTTTTGATACTTGCCAGTTGTTTTTCATTCGTTGCTTTTGCACAGCAGAATGGCTCCATAAAAGGACTTGTATTTGATACTACAGCTAAACAACCGGTTGCCGGAGCCACCATTACTTTAATGGAAAGGAAAGACTCTTCGCTGGTAATATTTAGCATGACAGGCTCTGATGGAAGATTTGAATTAAAAGGAATTGCCAATGGCGAATACCGGCTCCTGATTACTCATGTAAATTACCACAACAGCAATAAATATATTTCTGTTTCCGGCAATAATAAGAATGCTGATCTTGGAAATGTAGTGTTGAATGATAGGGCCAAAATTCTGGAGGAAGTGGTGCTTGCCAGTGAAGCACCACCTGTAACATTGATCAACGATACTATACAGTATAATGCCGCTTCATTTAAAACAGCACCTAATGCCAATGTAGAGCAACTATTAAAAAAACTCCCGGGTGTAAAAGTGGAAAAAGACGGGAGCATAAAGGCACAGGGAGAAAAAGTAAGTAAAGTATTGGTGGACGGAAAAGAATTTTTTGGCAACGACCCCAAGATTGCCACTAAAAATTTGCCCGCTGATGCAGTGGATAAAGTACAGGTTTATGATAAGCAAAGCGACCAGGCGCAGTTAACAGGGTTTGAAGATGGCAATTACGAAAAGACCATCAATCTGAAGCTTAAGAAGGATAAAAAGAAAGGCATGTTTGGAAAAGTAAATGCCGCTGCCGGAACGAATGAACGGTATGAAGGAAAATTTAATTTGAATTCTTTTAAAGGGGCAAGGCAATTTTCTGTTATCGGCATGGGCAACAATGACAACGCCGAAGGGTTTTCTTTTATGGACATTTTGAATTTTACCGGTGAACTATCCCGGATGCAAAGTGGCGGTGGTAATATGAGTATTAATGTTTCCGGTGATGATGCAGCGGCCATGGGTATGAATGCCGGCAATAACAGCGGCATCAATACTGCCTGGGGCGGAGGCTTAAACTATAACAACATTATCGGTAGCAAACTCGATTTTCAGAGTAATTATTTCTATAATCGATATAATCCCAACCAGGAAAGTCATGTTCAACAACAATACTTTCTGCCCCAAACATATTATTATAACAAAAACTCTTTTTCTGATAATTTAAGTAATAACCACCGGTTTAATCTGAACACTCTTTACCAGATTGATTCATTGAATTCAATCCGTTTTGTGCCATCATTCAGTTACCAGCAAACTAACAATAAATCTAATACTGATTATCAAACCCTGGCAGCAAACAAAAGCCTGACCAATGAAGGATACAGTAATACTTCTGCTGCTAATGAAGGATATAATTTCCGCAATGAAATTATCTGGCGGAAAAAATTTGCCCGCAAGGGAAGAACGTTTTCTTTGTCGCTGCAGACCAGTCTGAATGAAAGCAATGGCGATGGTAGTCTTTCTTCCATCACCAGTTTTTTTAACACCAATGGTTCGTTGTTAAAAATAGATACTTTAAACCAGGAAAGCAATACTGATGGAAGTCTGAGGAGCTATTCTGCAAAAGCGGTTTATACCGAACCGGTATGGAAAAAATCTTTGCTGGAGTTTAGTATTAGTAAAAGTAACAGTAAGAGCATTTCAAAAAAAGAAACGTATGATTTTAATAAAGGCAACAGTAAATATGATCAGTTGAATAATCAGTATAGTAATGATTTTGAAAACACTTATGGCTTTACCAATGCCGGAATCCGTATGCGGACACAAAAGAAGAAATACAACTATGCTTTTGGTATTAATTTGCAACAGGCAGCACTGGAAGGAAAGATAACCAGAGGTATCAAAGACTCAGTGATCAGTAAAACCTTTCGCAATTTTTTACCCAATGCAAGATTTCAGTATAATTTTACCCGGTTTAAAAGTTTTTCGCTTACATATAGCACATCTACCAATCAACCTTCAATGTCGCAATTGCAACCTGTACCCGACAATAGCAATCCGCTGAATATAAAGGAAGGCAATCCTGATCTGAAACAGGAATACAACCATACCATTCAAACACACCTGAACCTGGTAAGTCCATACAAGAATAAAAACCTGTTTATGTTTTTGACCATGCGGGCCACACAAAACAAAATTGTGAACTACGATTCCATTAATCTGCAAAATGGTATACGAAAAACAAAACCGGTAAATGTTTCCGGGGTATATAACCTTAACAGCAATATCAGTTATAGTATCCCTGTCCGTTTTTTAAAAGGCAGTATCGAATGGAGCAGCAGTGTTGGTTATAATAAAGGTAAACAGCTGGTAAATACAGCATCCGGAGTTATTGCTGAAAACAGTATAAACATTTTAAGTTTTGGTCCGGACATAAGGCTGGAAATGAATCCTACTGAAAAATTAAATATAGGAACAGGTGCCGGATTTAATTATAACAAAACAAAATACTCATTACAGGCATCGCAAAACAACAACTATTTCTCACAGGAATACAATGCGTCAGTAGATTGGGAAATGCCGAAAGGTTTTTATTTTTCTACAGATTTTATTTATACCATTAATAGCCAGCGGGCTGCCGGATTCAATACCAAAGTACCATTGTGGAATGCCAGTATCAGTAAACAAATACTGAAATTTAAACGGGGAGAACTGAAGTTAAGTGCCCGGGATTTACTGAATAAAAATATCGGCATCAGCCGCAATACTACCAACAACTACATTGAAGATTCAAGAGTGCTGACATTGCGCCGCTTCTTTTTACTGAGCTTCACTTATAGCCTGAGTAAGACAGGATTGAATAATGCAGGTGGTGGTGGGATGAGGATTATTACCAGGTAATACCAAATGTGTATATAGCAAATAGATCAATTTTCCGAAAATAATATACCGGCATATAATCATTTGAGAGATAAATCAGTAGTCTACCTGCCTGCAGACAAAGGCAGGTTTTCTTTGTATCGTTACTATAATTAAGTGATGTTTAAGGAAGTGTTCCTATTATTTATTATCATTTCCATATCTGTAATTAAACTTATTGGATCTGCAGCAGCCATGTGAATTTTGCAATTTAAGGTTCCTTTGCTAACCTTTAATGTTGAAATATTATTTGTCAGTATTTTTTTAGAAAAAATTTCAAGAAAGGATTCGCCTGGCGTATAGCTAAATTTTATATAGAAAGGGGTAGGGAGATATTTTTTATATTTTTTTGAATTAAAGAATCGTATCCACGCAGATTTGCCAACTACAATCATTATTTTTTTATTTAATCCGGTTATAGACAGTTCTGTTCCGGTATAGTCATGAGCATCAACAGGTAAAACAACTCCGTTTTGTGTGCTTTGAAATTTGAGAAATTTAATGTTATATGTTGAATTGTTTTTTAAAAATGAAGTTTCAATCTCATACCCATAACTATTGCAAAAACCTGAACAGTTAAGGTTAATATTTTTTAACTTGTTTTCAATAGCTTCACAATAGTTTTTATTGGCTGCATAAAATGGTGAATCAACTGATTCGTAATTTATCATTGTCTTCCTGTTTTAAGATCCGTTTAAAACGGATAAGTAATATACTTTATATTGCAGTAGGAGGAATAATTTTTGTGTATAAATCTGGAATACTACAAATAAGTAATGGCTATGCCAAAGGTAATTCAAATCCAAAAGTAGTTCCTGTACCCCACGTACTCTCCAACCATATCTTACCATCCTGTGCTTCAATAAATTCTTTGCAAATGGAGAGTCCAAGGCCGGTGCCTTCTTTAGTGCCCGGCACCCTGAAGTAACGGTCGAAGATTTTATCCTTGTATTGCGGATCTATACCTTTGCCAAAATCCTTTACAAAAAACAATATCTTTTTTTCAACTTGCTGGATGCTGATAATGATTTCAGCTCCATCGGGAGAATAGCGGATAGCATTGGTGAGAAAATTATTGAGTACCCAGGTTGTTTTATCTGAATCGGCTTTAATATCCGGAAGATGTTCGGGAATTTGTTGCTGGAGAGTAATGTTTTTTTGTTTGGCCGCATTCCATACCGATTCGAGTGCTTTTTTAATTAAGCTATCAGGTTGTACGGATTGCAAGGTCAACTGTATTTTTCCGCTTTCCACCTGTGACATATCGAGCAGCTCGCTGAGAATGCGGAGCAATCTTTTGTTATCATCTTTCAGACTTTGTACCAATTCTTTTTGTTCGGTTGTAAGTGTGCCAACTCTCTCATCTTCCAGTAATTTCAAACTAAAATCAGACGAAGCAAGTGGTGTTTTTAATTCATGAGATACAGTAGCAATAAAATTAGTTTTGGCTACATCCAGCTCTTTGAACGGAGTAATATTTTTTAATACGATAACATGACCAGCTTTTTGATTGTCATGATTCAGTTCAATAATCTCTTTGGTAAAATAATTTTCTTTACCCTCTACTACAATTTTAAAAGGAATATTATTTTCCTCATTAATAAGAAAACGAAACAGGTCATTTCTTTGTTGAACTTCTTTTTGTGGCAGACTGACAATGTCGGCTTCTTTCAAGTTGAGTAACTGCAATGCCTGCTGATTGGCAAACAGTACTTTTCCTTTATTATCAATACCAATACTGGCATCCTTCAGTGAATTGATTACAGTTTCAGCCCGTTGCTTTTCAAACATTATTTTGGAAAGGTTGCTGTGTTCATATTCATCTAATCTTTCTGCCATCGTATTAAAAGCGTTGGCGAGGTCGCCAAATTCATCACTACGATTCAGGTGTATGCGTTCGCCATATTTTTTATTGGCAATAGCCTTGATACCTTCTGTTAGCGAAGCGATTGGGGAAGCCACCAAAGATGGAAAGTTAAACAGAAAGGTGAAGCCCAACAGGATACAAACTGTAAGAATAATAGAGATAATTGTTTTTGCACTTTGTGCAGATATCTGTGTCGTTTTATTTTTTTTATCAATTGCTTGAAGGTTCACCATCATTATCTGGCTGATGTCTTTACGGACCAGTGAAGTAATTGAATCAATATTTTTTTGTTGCCTTAACCTATCAAAATTTTGCCGCAAAGAAGCTGTAAGTTCTTTTTCCCCCGGCTCTGTTATATTTTTTTCCTGTGCAAGAAGATTTTTTTCAAAATTCTGGTATGCAGTTATACTGTCTTTTATGGTCATCGAATCCAGTTCTTTCAGCATATCCCAGGAATAGTTCAACGTTTCATAATTGTTCTTTACTATCGCTTTGGAATCTTCGCTGAGACGGGTGAAATGATAAAAGCTTACAGATGCTACCAGTATCAGCAACAAAAACAGGAAAAGACCACCTAGTGCAACTTTTGTTTTTAATTTTACAGCCATTTTGATATCGCCTGAGGCGGATTTTTTGGCCACTAATTTCGTTAATCAAAATAAATCCATTGCCAATCATAATTCAATTGTTCTTGTTTATGGCAATCATATAATTCGTGGCTTGTATTTAGTTTAACTGCGATCATGATAATATTATCAGGTCTACATCATTCTTTGATAATGTCTTCAAAAGCTGATTGAAAACATTTGTACGGAGGATAACCTGAAACAAATTTAGGTGAGGTTTACCGATACACAATGTTGTAATTTGTTTTTCTTCCATCACCTCAATGATTGTTTTAGCAATATTTGTACTCTTTAACTGTATTACTTCAGCTCCCAGTTCGGTTGCATTTTTAAAATTATTAATGAGGTGCCGCTGTGCAGCCAGCGGAATTTTATCCATTGCCTCTTTCGGTGTTTGCACATAAAGTACATGCCACTTGCTGTTGTAGTAAGATGCCAGTCTGGCTGTTTTCCTTATTATGCGTTGTGCTATATCATGGTTGGTAGAAATACAGGCCAGGAAATGTTCATGCCGCCATCCCTTTTCTTTCCCTGTTATTTCATGATCCACTTTTCTTTCTACTTGTCCGGCTACTTCCTTTAATGCCAGTTCCCGCAGCTGTAATATTTTTTCTGACTGAAAGAAATTGGTTAATGCCAGCTGAACTTTGCTGTGATCATATATTTTTCCCTCTTTCAACCGGGTAATAAGCTCATCGGCAGTCAAATCAATATTCACAACTTCATCTGCCATCTGCAACAACTTATCGGGCACCCTTTCTGCTACATCCACCCCGGTTATTTTTTTTACATCCTGATTAATGCTTTCAATATGCTGAATGTTAACCGCACTGATAACATCAATACCGGCATCAATAATATCTATAACATCCTGCCACCGCTTCTCATTTTTACTTCCCGGAATATTTGTATGTGCCAGTTCGTCCACTATTACTACTGCCGGCTGTAATAATAATACTGCTTGTACATCCAGTTCATCCAGTTGTTTTCCTTTGTAAAAAATCTGTCTTCTTGGTAGAACAGGTAACCCTTCTACCAATTCCTGAGTTTCCTTTCTTCCATGTGTTTCTATATAGCCAATTTTAACATTAACTCCATTGCGAAGTAAATTGTGTGCTTCCTGCAGCATACGATAACTCTTACCTACACCGGCACTCATTCCTATGTAGATTTTCAGCTTACCCTTTTTTTCATGCTGAAGTTTTGCTAACCATTTATTTGCTTCCAGTTCTCCCATGTCAAAAAGAAACGGCTATTGATGATGTAATGAATGTGTTATTCCTCTTAAAACCAATTGAATTACTAAAAATATCATCTTTACTGCCCAGGTTCCTTGCCTCGATTCTTACCAATACATTTTTTACCGGGCTATGGTCAATGTTTATTGAATAGCCCGTAGTCTGAAATCCATTTGGTGATCCGGTGGAAATGATAACCCCGTTCTCATCATTATAATGCTCTACTCTTCCGGCTATAGCCCATTTATTATTAAATGCATATTTTAAAATCAATACAGGAGAATACCAAGTGTTCTTATCATCACTGCCCGGAAATTTTTCTTCTGTACCGATATCAAAGCCTGTTATAACCCCGAACTTGTCAGTTACATTGAATGTTCCATAGATATTATGGAAAAACCGGGACAACCTTGCGCTGTCGGGTTTATCAGTTCCGATAAATGTACTGTAGTTCAGCAATACTTTGTCTGAAGGTTTGTATTGTATTTGAGATCCCCAGCTCATCAGTGTATTACCGCTTACTCTTGTGATGCGTTGCCAGCCATTCAAAGCCAGTCCACTCAACAGCCATTTACCATTATCTGAAGAGTAAGTGATCTTTGCACCGGCTTCAAAGTAAGGTGAGTTTTCTGCTAGTATACTCCTTGTTACATTCCAGCAATCTTTGCTGATGGCACTTTCAAAGCCGATATGAGAGCCAAATATCCCCGCATCTATCCAGAGATTTTTCTTCTTGCTGATTTTCAGACCTGCATTTGCTTCGAAAATATTTTTCAATACTCCGGGTTCTGCTGAATAGTTTGCATTCATATAAGTGCCTGCTGCTAAAGCCAAATTAGCCCTTACTCTTTCTGCAGTATAGTTTGCTTTTATGAAACCGAGGTTCAGGTTAAATTCATTGTGGCGGTTATGACTGTAAATAAAACCTGGCCGGTTATTATCAGTTGGCTTATTAAAATCATATTGGTAATATGCCTCCGCATAGCCACTGATAGTGAGTGAGCCTGTTGAGTCCTGTGCCATTAATTGTTCACTTATCAATAAGGCTGTTGCAAATAATATCTTTTTCATCTTCATTCAATTTTCAAATTATTCTGTTATTTTAAATTATCCAATGCAATATTCAGTTTCAGTACATTCACTTTGGAAGGGCCTAACATACCAGCTAATGGTTTTTGGATATGTTCTTCCACCAACACTATTATTTTTTCTTCTGGTAAGTTGCGTACGGTAGCAATACGTTTTACCTGTATATATGCACCTGCGGGAGATATGTCAGGGTCTAGACCGCTGCCGGAGGCTGTCACCATTTCGGCAGGGATATCGCCTTTCTTTACGCCGGGGTTATGCACTAAGAAACTATCAATTCTGTCTTTTACAATTTGTAAGTAATCAGGGTTAGACGGGCCTTTGTTGCTTCCTGCTGAACCTGCAGCATTATAATCCACTGCAGATGGACGACCCCAGAAATACTTGTCATCGGTAAACTTTTGGCCGATTTTTTCATAACCCACCACTTTACCGTTTACAGAAACCGTTTCACCTTTTCCACCACCTGGGGTTGCTTTACCAATGCTTGCAATCAGCAGTGGATATAATACTGCACAGAGGATGATCATTACCAGAGTCAGTTTCAGGGATATCAATAAATTCTTTTTCATTTCTTCTTTTTTAATCAATTACATAAACAGGCCCAGGGCCATATCAATTAATTTAATACCAATAAATGGGACGATAACACCACCTAATCCATATATCAATAAATTTCTTCTCAGCAATGCACTGGCTCCGATAGGTCTGTATTTAACCCCTTTCAATGCAAGTGGAATAAGCATGGGAATGATGATGGCATTGAAAATGATCGCCGATAAGATAGCTGACTCAGGGCTTTTCAATCCCATGATATTCAAAGCCTGTAGTGCAGGGATAGAAGCGATGAATAAAGCCGGAACAATCGCAAAATATTTTGCCACATCATTTGCAATGGAAAAAGTGGTGAGTGTTCCTCTTGTTATTAATAATTGTTTACCTATCTCCACTATTTCAATCAGCTTGGTTGGGTCATTATCCAGGTCCACCATGTTACCGGCTTCTTTTGCAGCCTGTGTGCCGCTATTCATAGACACTCCCACATCGGCCTGTGCCAGTGCCGGGGCATCGTTGGTACCGTCGCCCATCATGGCCACCAACTTTCCGCTTTGTTGTTCTTTACGGATATAATTCATTTTATCTTCCGGTTTTGCTTCGGCAATAAAATCATCCACACCAGCTTTTTCGGCAATGAATTTTGCGGTTAACGGGTTGTCACCGGTAACCATTACGGTCTTCACACCCATTTTTCTCAACCGTTCAAAACGTTCACGGATACCCGGTTTGATGATGTCCTGTAATTCAATAACACCCTGAATCATATTGTTTACGGATACAACGAGAGGTGTACCGCCGTTAGATGCAATCTGTTTAACTCTTTCTTCTGTTTCATCAGGGAAAGGCTTTCCATTATTTAATGCAATTTTTTTGATTGCATCAAAAGCACCTTTTCTTATTTTCATTCCATCCGGTAAATCCACACCACTGCTTCTTGTTTCAGCAGTAAATTCAATCATCCTGGTATCAGCAGGCAAATGTTTTACATGAATATTTTTTTCTCCAGCCAATTCCACAATTGATTTCCCTTCAGGAGTAGGGTCAGCCAGTGATGCAAAAACACAATTGCTTATAAAATCGGTCATATCCACGTTGTCGGCTGGCCAGAAATGGGTGGCTTTACGGTTACCAATAGTTATGGTACCTGTCTTGTCTAACAATAAAACATCTATATCACCGGCAGTTTCTACTGCTTTACCACTTTTAGCAATTACGTTTGCCCGCAATGCTCTGTCCATACCGGCAATACCAATGGCAGACAATAACCCGCCAATCGTAGTGGGTATCAAACAAACAAACAAAGAGATGAACGCAGCAATAGTGATAGGTGTATTAGCATAATCAGCAAATGGCTTTAATGTTACACACACTATAATAAATATAAGTGTGAAAGCAGCTAATAAAATTGTTAAAGCAATTTCATTCGGTGTCTTTTGCCTGGATGCACCTTCCACGAGGGAAATCATTTTATCCAAAAATGATTCACCGGGTTCAGTGGTCACTTTCACTTTTATTCTGTCACTCAACACTTTGGTACCACCGGTTACAGATGATTTATCACCACCGGCTTCACGAATAACGGGAGCAGACTCGCCGGTAATGGCTGATTCGTCAATTGTCGCAATGCCATCAACAATCTCTCCGTCCATCGGTATTACATCACCTGCTTCGCAAAGGAATAAATCACCTTTACGCAATTGAGATGATGGGACAACCTTCACTTCGTTTACATACATCTCACCAACGATAAAAATTTTCTTTGCTGGTGTGTCTTGTCTTGTTTTTCTTAAACTTTCAGCCTGTGCTTTACCTCTTGCTTCGGCCAGGGCTTCTGCAAAGTTGGCAAACAACACAGTGAGTAAAAGAATGATGAAGATGGTAGTGTTGTACCACAATGCTCCTTCTGAATTATCACCGGTGAACACTTGATACAATGTAACAGCCAGCATTACAATGGTGCCAATCTCTACGGTAAACATTACCGGGTTCTTTACCATTAACCGGGGGCTCAGTTTTACAAATGATTGCTTAATGGCTGTGCCAACCAGTGCCGGTTCAAATAATCTTATAGTACGTTTATGTTTTGACATGGTCTATTATAATTAATACATTGAAAAATATTCAGCAATTGGCCCCAGTGCCAATGCCGGGAAAAATGACAGGGCGTTAAAAACTATTATTACTGCAAACGTCATCATGCCGAATGTCCATGAATCAGTTCTTAAAGTACCGGGTGATTCGGGAACGAATTTCTTTTTTGACAGTAACCCAATGATGGCTACCGGACCGATGATAGGAAGAAACCTGGCCAATAACAACACAATACCGGTGGTTACGTTCCAGAAGATATTATTATCGCCCAATCCCTCAAAGCCGCTACCGTTGTTGGCATTGGCCGAAGTGTATTCGTACAGCATTTCAGAAAATCCATGATAGGATGGGTTGTTGAGCCATGCTCCTGGTTTTACCTGCCAGGCAATTTCCGGATGGTGTGCAACCATAAAAGCAGCCAACGCTGTAAATGTCTTAACAAGGAATGCTGAAAGCAACATCACCAGCGCAGCAATCTTCACTTCCCTGGCTTCTACTTTATGACCCATTAACTCCGGTGTACGGCCCACCATTAACCCCGCAATAAATACAGCGATAATGAGATAAATAAGATAATTCAATATACCTACACCAACACCTCCATAGAATGCATTGATCATCATACCTAGTAATTGCATCATACCGGACATGGGCATAGAACTGTCATGCATGGAGTTAACCGAACCTGTCGAAATAATAGTAGTTACAATACTCCAGTAACCCGATGCTGCAGGCCCAAACCTCACTTCCTTACCTTCCATGGCGCCAGTAGATTGCAGCACACCTAATTTTTCAATAGCAGGGCTGCCTTTTATTTCTGATATAATAGTTGGGATGAGTAAGCATAATAACCCAATGGTCATTACCCCAAAAATTACTTTAGAAAGTTTTCTGCGGTTGATATAAAAACCAAGTGCAAAAATCATTGCAATTGGAATCAATACCTGGATAACCATTTCCAGCATATTGGTAAAATAATTCGGGTTCTCTAATGGATGTGCAGAGTTAGCACCAAACCAGCCACCACCATTAGTACCGAGGTGTTTGATAGCAATCATACCAGCTGCGGGACCTCTTGATACTTGAACAGTATCACCCTGCAATGTGGTGATGGTATCTTTTCCATCATAGCTGGCGGGACTGCCATTGAAAGCAAGAAGAACAGCAACTATAATGCTTAAAGGCAATAAAATCCTTGTAATTGTTTTGGTAAAAATGACCCAGAAGTTACCAAGGCTCTGAGTTGTTTTTTCTTTTAGCCCATTAAATACAGCTACTAATGCTGCAATACCTGTTGCCGCACTTACAAACTGTAAAAATGTAATGACGAATAATTGGGTGAAATAGGTCAATCCTGATTCACCGGAATAGTGCTGCAGGTTACAGTTTACCAAAAAACTGATAGCGGTATTAAACGCCAGGTCAGGTGTCTGACCGGGGTTGCCATCCGGGTTCAATGGAAGTTTGTGCTGAAAGATTAGTAAGAAGAATGCATAGACCAGCCATAGCATATTAATGGTAAGCATGGCCTTAAGGAACTGTTTCCAGTTCATACTTTCAGCGGGGTTAATTCCGCAAACCCTGAAGAAAAACTTTTCAACAGGATTCATAAAGTCGGTGAGAGTTCGTTCTCCCTTAAATACTTTGGCTATGTACTTACCCAGTGGGTAAGCCAGCAGTACGGTGATAAGGAAGGTTATTACTACACCCAGAATTTCGCTGTTCATTATAGTCAGAATTTTTCAGGTTTGATTAAAACGTAAACGAGATAAACGAATACGAGGATTGACAGGATAAATAATACATTCATCATAAAGATTAATTTTACTCCCCTTTAGGGGGTAGGACTAAATTTTTTCGAACCAGTCAATAGCTTTAAATAAAAACCAGAATAGAATAACTCCGGCAGCAATTAGAATAATACTTAGCATGGTTAGAGGTATTTAATTATTAAAGCAACAATCATTGAACCGAAATAAAGAATGGGAATGATGATATGAAGTCCAAGCCTGTATCCGATTCCTTTTTTATGTGTTTCCATGATCTATAGTTTGATCAAGGATATGCCAACGGAGTGCCGGAGTAGGTTGCTGCCGGGAGTTGACAAGTAGGATTCAGATGGGGATTGAGATTCGGAGAAACCTGAAATTTGAAATTGGAATTTCCGAAACTAAAAACCCTTCCGTTTTGGAAGGGTGGATTTTCATTTTGGAAGTGTTCTATTCGTTATTAAAGTATCCATTTTATTAATCGATACAGTAAGTAACAGAAAACCGGCAGAACTATTAGTCCATTAATTATGATGTCATATCTGCGTTTTGGTAATTTATGCTCAGGGTATTCTATTTTCCATTTTCCCAGATTGGCGGATTCAAGTAATAAGCCGGGAGTTACGGGAATACGAGTTACTCTTTCATTAGGTGGTTTAAAGAAAGAACTGCCGATGCTATTCCATCCACCCTCTTCTTCTGTATGAAAATACCACAGGTAGCTTGCGATGTCAACATTAAATTTTTTTGAAAATTCATCTATCATTTCATGAAAATCGTCGCCAGAAACACCTAAGTCGGTATGAATATCAGTTTCTGAATTGAATTCGCTTAATTCACAACCAGTTTGGTTTTCAAGAAATAGAAAAACTTCTTGTAAGAAATACATTTTTTATACAATTTTATACTCTTCAATCTTCCGATAAAGTGTCGTCAGGCCAATTCCAAGTAATCTCGACGCTTCTGTTTTATTGCCATTTGTATGTTGCAATACTTTTTGAATGTGCTGTTTTTCAACAACGACCAGCTCAAAAGAAGAAAGGGTTTTTGAATCAGCAGAATGCTGCAAATTAAAGGGAAGTGTGGTGGTAGTCAATTCATTTCCATTTTCCAGTATCACACTCCTTTCAATTACGTTTTTCAATTCACGGATATTACCAGGCCAATTGTATTGTTGCAAAGTCGCCACATATTCTTTTTGTAAAAGAGGAACAGCTTTATTGGTCTTGGCAGCAAATACATTTGTAAAGTGTTTGGCTAAGGCCGGAATATCTTTTATTCGTTCCTGGAGCGAAGGCAATGCAATTTGAAAAACAGATAAACGGTAATACAGATCAGACCGGAAATGACCAGCTTCTATTTCCTGCTCCAGATTCCGGTTGGTGGCAGCAATGATGCGAACATTTACTTTTAATGTTTTAGTATCACCCACTTTGATAAACTCACCGGTTTCCAATACTCTTAATAACCTTGCCTGCAACTCAGCTGGCATTTCACCAACCTCATCTAAAAAGATGGTGCCACCGTTAGCTTCTTCAAACAATCCCTTTTTATCTTTTACTGCACCGGTAAAAGCACCGGCTTTATGCCCGAAAAGTTCACTTTCCAGCAGGTCTTTGCTGAAAGAACTGCAATTGACAGCAACAAAGGATTTATTTTTTCGGCTGCTGTTGTGATGAATAGCTTGTGCAAAAACTTCCTTTCCTGTTCCTGTTTCACCTA
>JBARSW010000429.1:0-3630 GCA_049644925.1 Chitinophagaceae bacterium
GGAACTGATATTGGTGTTTTTTACAGAGACAATACACTGGCTGACTGGATTCCATTCAGCAACGGGCTTCCGTCTGTAGAAGTAACTGATCTTGAATTAAACTTAGCTGATAATCTATTGCGTGCCGGAACTTATGGCAGGGGTATGTGGGAGACTTCTTTGTACAGTAATTGCGTAGCCAATCTGACGCTTAGTACTGCCAACCAATCTATCCCGGCTTCTTATTATCACCAGGTAAGTAATAATATTTCTTCTACTGCCATAACATTAGGCACCGGTGCAGAGGTATTTTATAAGTCAGGTGTAGAAGTTGAGCTGAAGGATGGGTTTATTGCATCCGCTTTAGACACCACCAGTACATTCAGGGCATTTATTGGGCCTTGCGGAGGTGGTGTACCTATAAGTCGTTCAACTATTTTTCCGCCAGAAGTAAAAACAGGTCGTCTTGTAGGAAGGTTAAAAGAATAATTGAATTATATAAACTATGTCTATCCTCTCCATTCTCCCAACCCCTCCCTGATAACGACCGGCTCATCACCGGTGCAATCAACAATTGTGGAGGGAATCATGCCACCAATACCACCATCAATTACATAGTCAACATCATTCCTGAAGTTTTCTTGCATTATTTCAGGATCAGTGTAGTCTTCCACAATATCTCCGGGTAATGAGGCACTAAGAATTGGTCGGCCTAATTCTTCAATAATTGCCATCGCAATTTTATTATCCGGTATTCGAAGACCAATAGTATCTTTTTTACTTTGTAAAATTTTAGGCACCATCTTACTAGCTGGTAAAATAAAAGTAAAGGGGCCGGGTAAATATTCTTTCAGCAACCGGTATGTGGGATTAGATATGGGCTTTGCGTACTCACTCAGATGCGAAAGGTCACTACAAACAAAAGATAACTGTGCTTTTTTAGGATCTACCTGCTTTATACGGCAAATTCTCTCTACCGCTTTTTGTTGCAGTATATCACAGCCCAATCCATAAACAGTATCGGTAGGATAAATTATTATACCACCCTTTTGCAGTGCTTCAACTACCTGCTTTATAAGCCGGGGCTGGGGGTTTTCGGGATGTATTTGCAGAATCACAAAAAAATATTTAATACAAAAAGAGTTGACTAAAAATTTCACCTGTTGGTAATTGCTTTACAATTTGTAATTTGTTATCCATTAAGTTACTTAATATGAAATTAAAACCAGTTACTGTTTTTGATTCAATTGAACCGGAAGTGTTCAAAAAAGAATTTTATGCCCCCGGCATCCCTGTTGTTATTAAAAATCTTTCGAAAGAATGGCCGGCTTATACCAAATGGAACTGGGATTACTTCAAACAACTGGCCGGAGATAAAAAAGTACCGCTATATAATAATGTAAAAAGCGATGCCTACACACCTATCAACACAGCTGATGATTACAAGACCTTTGGCGAATATATAGACATGATAAGCAATGGCCCTGCTGCATGGCGAATTTTCCTGTTTAATATTTTTGATCATGCACCGGCTCTAATCAACGATTTTTCCTGGCCCGAACACCTGATGAAAGGGTTTGTAAAAAAATATCCGATGCTTTTTACCGGAGGCGCCACCAGCATCACCCATATGCATTTTGATATTGACATGTCTCACATTTTACATACTCAGTTTGGAGGAAGAAAAAGAGTTTTGCTCTTCCCTTTTGCAGAACAATATAAACTGTACCGCAAACCATGGGAGGTGTTGAGTCTTGCAGATTTTTCAAACTATTACCAGGAAGGAAAAATTGATTATGAAAAATTTCCGGCATTGAAACTGGCCAAAGGTTATGATTTAATATTAGAACCTGGTGATACCTTATTTATGCCATCCGGTTACTGGCATCATATGGAATATCTCGATAGCGGATTTGCCATGAGCCTCCGGGCCATGCAGCCATCCCTGGGCGGCAAACTGAATGGCGTTTGGAATATCTTTGGTATGAGGGGTATAGACACACTAATGAAAAAAACTTCTCCAAAGTGGTGGTACAAAAGAAAAGAGAAGAAAGTCTTCAATAATGCAAAAAAAGAATTATTAATTGGAGCTTCTACCTAAAAAAGCTTCCAAACCGGAGGCTCCATTAATTAGTTTACTTAATCGTCCACACTTCATTACCCCTTAGCAGCTTATCAAGGTCAGCTGGCTTACGGGAAGAAGCTTCCGTAATTTGATCTGCCATCAATTCTTCATAGCAGGCCCTGTTGTGTTGATAAAAAACACCAAACGGTCTTGGCAGGTGTCCTTCATTTTTGGGGTCATCAAAAATGCGGGTTAATATCTGTGCTTTATAAATATCTTGTTCATCATGAACCCAGCAATCGTCGGCACTAAATCCATTATTCAGATCAATAATCACAGGTCTGAAACCGTCCAGTTTAATTCCTTTATCATTTGCTGCTCCAAAAACGAGGGGTTTACCTTGTTCAATGAATAAAGTTTCTTGCGCCTTGGTTCCTTTTTCCGTAAAAATTTCAAAGGCTCCGTCATTAAAAATATTGCAATTCTGGTAAATCTCGAGGAAAGAGGTTCCCTTATGCCCGTTTGCCCTTAGTAACATAGCCTGCAAATGTTTCGGGTCTCTGTCCATTGATCTGGCTACAAAAGAAGCGTCGGCACCTAATGCCAGCGCAGCCGGGTTAAAAGGGTGGTCAATACTTCCCATCGGAGAACTTTTAGTAATCTTATGCTCTTCTGATGTTGGGGAGTACTGTCCTTTTGTCAACCCATAAATCTGGTTGTTGAACAATAAAATATTAACATCTATATTTCTGCGAAGCAGGTGAATGGTATGGTTTCCACCAATACTCAAACTATCGCCATCGCCGGTAACTATCCAAACACTCAGTTCAGGCCTGGATGCTTTTAATCCGGATGCCACTGCAGTTGCACGGCCGTGGATTGAGTGCATTCCATATGTATTCATATAATATGGAAAGCGGCTGCTGCAACCAATGCCTGATATAATTACAATGTTTTCTCTTGGAATACCCAATGTGGGCATTACTTTTTGTACCTGTGCAAGAATTGAATAATCTCCGCAACCCGGACACCAGCGAACTTCCTGGTCAGTTGCAAAATCTTTAGCGGTAAGGGCCGGAGCCGTAGTAACTTCACTCATATAGCTTAATTGGATGCAAATTTAATGATTATCCCTTTTCTTTTGGGAATGAGTTCTTATGTTTTTTATATCTGCCGGGATTAACTTTTGCCATATAATAATTCTTCGAGTCTGCCCCAGCGTCTCGTCCTTGCGAGGGTTTGTAGTCTCTGCAAACCTGAAATCCCTTCGGGATTAAGAAACAAAATGCTTATGATTGGACTCTGAAATCATTACAGCTCTGCAAAACTTACTGTTTTGCAGAGCTGTATTAGTTATTTACTCAGAAATGTAATTTTAAAATCAAACAGGAAATTTATTCCAGTTCTCCATCAGGTATTTTTCTGCTGCCACACTCCATAAGCCATTATTCTCACTAATAATTTCAAATAAGTTTCTGAACAACGGATTTGTTTTTCCTTTTTCTTCAAAATCTTCCAGCGCTGTTAATTCGAGAGAGATATCTGTATATATCAATTTTTTACCGCCAGGTATATTAGGTAAATTC
>JBARSW010000430.1:0-2486 GCA_049644925.1 Chitinophagaceae bacterium
GGTGTACAAAGAAATTTTCTTTTTTGATTCTTAGTGCATCCACTTCGCCACTGCGGCGATAATTCTCTGCCCCACGGTGATGGGTATTGGTTTCTGAGAAAATAATATTTACACCACCTGAACTTACTCTCTTCCCGGTCCCTGGTCTTTCTTTCCAGTAATCATACCAGCGAACAACATTTTCTATGGCATGTGATTCCTGGTTGCGATTATAAATTCTTGCAGGTTCTCCTTTATGCAGTGGCCCATCGCCATCTTTATGATAGGGTGGTGAATAATCGTCCCAGTATTTCCGAAGACCTTCATCTCTTGAATATTCCATTGCCCACATTGGAATATGAGCACTTTTATTAGTGTAAAGCATCTCGCCACCATATTCAGCTTCTTTGCTGTCAAGCATTTCCCGGCTGCCAATGGCCCTACCGCCATTAGGATCATATTTATCACGAATGGTTTTCATTTCACTCATGTGCTGTTCACTGATATTTTCATTACCACATTCGTAAAAAATAATACTTGGATTATTACGATTATAAATTATTGCATCCTGCATAACGGCTTTCCTTTGTTCCCATCTTACACCCTCCACATCTTTTTCAGCATCACCGGCGGGCATTGCCTGCATTAATCCCATACGGTCGCAGCTTTCTATATCCTGTTTACAAGGGGTGATATGCATCCATCTCACTAAATTGCCATTACTCTCTGTCATTAATTTGTTACTGTAATCACTGAGCCATGCGGGAACACTCATGCCAATGGCAGGCCATTCATTGGAAGTACGTTGGGCGTAACCATGTATTTGAATCACCCGGTCATTCAGCCAGATCATTCCATCTTTAAATGCTGTTTTCCTGAAACCGGTGGTTGTGATTATTTTATCAACAACTTTCCCGTTTACTTCTAAAGCAGTTTCTACATCATACAAGTAGCCATAACCCCAACTCCAGAAATTTAAATTGCTAACTGGTGATTCTGCAGACACTATTTTAGTTTCACCATTTAAAATTGTTACAGCTGTACTTGTAAACGATTTGAGTAATTGTCCACTCTTTTCTTTTATAAAAACTTTGTACTGAAATTTTTGGGGCAGGCCGGTTTCATTTTTGATCTGAGAGGAGGCAACAATGGTGGCCATTCTATTTTTTATATCAAAATCTTTTGCAAAAATGTATGTGCCGGTAGTACCTAGCGTTGTAAACAAAGGCAACGTTTGATAGAGATTTCCGGAAATATGCAGTAGCACATTTTTAGGAATACCGCCATAGTTAGCGTTAAAATTTTTATCTATCCATTGAAACTTTGTGTTGGTTGCTATTTCCCTGTACTCCCAGCTATTGTCTGTTCTTACAGCAATAATATTTTCCTCATTACCAAATTTTACCAGTTTGCTGATGTCAAAACCAAATGCGGTAACACCATTTTCATGCAGACCAACTGGTTGTCCATTAACAAAAACATTGGCAGCCTGCCTTACACCCTCAAATTCTAAAAAAACTTTTTTCCCTTTTGCGGTAGCAGGCAGTTTAAAATGTTTCCGGTACCAGGCTATTCCGGTGCTCAGGTCTACGATATCTTTTTTAAAGGCATCGTCTTCATTCCAGGCGTAGGGGAGTGTTACATTTTTCCATTTGGTATCATTAAAACTTTTCTGCGGTGCAAGGGAGTCATCGCCTGCAAAAACTTTCCAGGAGGGATTGAAATTGTATTTTATACGTTGTGCATTAACCTCAAACAGAGAAAAAAAAACACTTAGGCAGATCAGAATTGTTTTCATTTGAATATTATTTCATTTTATAAATCTCAGTTCCGGCTAACAAAAAGCATCCTAACCCATAATCTTCAAAATCAGGGGTGCTTTCATAATTTACAGGTTGACCATCTTTCGGTTCTTTGCCTGTGCCTTGTACAAATCCCAGCTTGCCATCGGGATGTACTGCTTCTTTACTCATGGCTTTCCATGCTTTAGCCATGGATGACTTATAAGTTTTTTTGGATAAAATTCCATTATTGATTCCCCATGCAAATCCATAAATAAATAATGAGGTGCCACTTACTTCTTTACCACCAAAATGGTTGGCATCATTCAGGCTAACATTCCAATAGCCATCTGTACGTTGCAACGGGAGTAATGCAGCACACATATCTTTAAAGTCCTGCAGGTATTCATTGTAGTGAGCATCTGTTTTTGGTAAAGCTTCCAGCGTTTTTACCAAAGCTGCAACAACCCAGCCATTACCACGACTCCAGTAACAGTCATCGCCATTTGGTTCTTTATAAGGAGGATCAAAATCTTTATCTCTCCACCAAAGTTTTTCAGCCTGATTGTATAATCCATTTGCTCCATGTTTATATTTGGCAAAGGCATACATTTCATACATTCTTCTGAAATAAGAAGTGTCGTTATACAGGTTGCCTAACTTAACAAAAACAGGCATTGCCATCTGAAGTGCATCTATCCAATTCCAATCGTCAATTTTGCCGGT
>JBARSW010000431.1:0-1907 GCA_049644925.1 Chitinophagaceae bacterium
ATTTTACTGTAAGGCAGAAAGAATACAAACAATGATTCAATTGAAAATAATTGAAAAGATACCCTTTGACCCGGCTTTGCAAAATGACCGCTGTGTTAAAATTGTTGCGGCTAAAGATAAAAAGATATGGCTTGCAACCAGGAATAATGGGATCAGAATTTTTAGTAAAGAAAATAATAAATACCGTCTTTTTAAATCACTTAGTGAACCTGCAGTTTCAAGCAATTTAATAACAGCGTTAATTGAAGATAGTTCAGGCAATATGTGGGCAGGTTCAAATAAAGGAATTGATAAAATTACAATTGCAGGGAAAAATAATTTCAGCATAAACAAAGGGCTATTCAATAATTTAATGAATGGGCGGTATGTTTATTTTTTAAAAGAATTTCAGCATAAATTATACATTGGTACCACCGGATCTTTGTCGGTTACCGATATTAATCCTAAACTATCCACCACGGTTCCTGCGGTGCATATCAGTCATTTATCTGTAAATAATGCCAATGCAGATAGTTTGATCGGTAAAGGTTCTTACACTTTTTCCCCATCTCAAAATAATTTAACTTTCGAATTTGTATGCCCCACATTTATTGACGAGCAGGCAACTGAATATCAGTATCAATTGCAGGGCATTGATAAAGATTGGAGTACGCCGGGCAGCAATTATATTATTGCATACAGCCAGTTACCGGCAGGAGATTATACTTTTAAGGTAAGAGCAAAAAATGCAAACAGTGTATGGTCGCTAACAGATGCTACTTTTCGTTTTACCATTAAAAAACCTTTTTACAAACACTGGCTGTTTTCATTATTATGCACTTTTGTAATTGTTGGGGTATGTTACTGGCTGTATAACCAAAAAATGAAGAAGATAATTGCTGTAGAACGCACCCGCCGCAGTATCAGCAAAGACCTGCATGATGATATTGGCACTACTTTAAGCAGTATCACACTGATGAACGCCGTGCTGAAAAACAAAATAGAATCGCAGCCGGAGGAAGCGAAAAAAATGGCTGCAAAAATTGAAACCACCAGTCGCGATATGATACAGAACATGAGTGATATTGTATGGAGCATTAACCCCAACAATGATACGATGGAAAAACTGGTTTACCGGCTGCAACAATTTTGTACGGATGTGTTTGATAAGCCGGGAATTCAATATCATCTTAATGTTGATGACGAAATTAAATCCAAAGTGTTGAGCATGCAGTTACGCCGGGACATTTTTCTCATCTGCAAAGAAATAATAAACAATGCGGCGAAGTACAGCCAGGCGTCCAACTTTAGTTTAAGGCTTTCGTTACATCAAAGAACTATCGTGCTTACAGCAAATGATGATGGTATTGGTTTTAGAGAAGACTCCGTTAGCAAAGGAAATGGGTTATTGAACATCAGGCAGCGGGTTAATACTTATAAAGGAGAAGCAGAGCTTACAAGCAACAATGGTACAACATGGCATATAATAATACCAATATGAAATACAAAGTTGCAATTTTTTAAGATAATTTTTTAATGCAGGAAAGTTTAAAAGCTTTGCTGGAAATGAACGATGATATTACCGTTTGTGGTGTGTATGATAATGCAAAAGATATGCTGCGTATTTATGAACAAAATCTGCCAGACCTCATCATCTCTGATATTGATATGCCCGAAGTAAATGGCCTGGAAGGATTAAAGCAGGTAAAAGAGAAATATCCGGAAGCCAAAGTGATGATATTTACCGTGTTTGAAGAGAATGATAAAGTTTTAAATGCAATATGCCTGGGTGCAAATGGCTATGTTTTAAAAAGCAGCACAGCAGATAAAATAACGGAATCTATATTCGATGTGATCAATGGCGGATCGCCACTAACACCCAGCATTGCAAGCAAAATTCTACTGCATTTTCCCAAACATAGCTTTAC
>JBARSW010000432.1:0-2540 GCA_049644925.1 Chitinophagaceae bacterium
TAAATATGAAAAAAATCTTTGCGCTGCTTGTTATTATTTCCCTGGTTTTTGAAGTTCAGGCACAGAAAAAAAATAAAGGAAAAACAAAAGACAAAAACAAACAGGAGCAACCAACTAATTATTCTCCGGAAGATCCTGTTCCGGATACACTTACAAAATTCACTGGTATAATTAAATACCGCATCACTTCTGATGATCCCTCCGACAGAGATTCTATGTTTATCACTTTTGGTGAGAATAAAATCCGGATAACCATGTTTATTCCCGGTTACCGGGCAGACCAGATCTTTGAAAATAATATGATTGCCAATTTCGGCGATAGTACTTTACTAACCCTTGATGGCAGAAATAGAACTTATAAAACAGAAAAGTTTTCTACCCGGAATGCCGGCACCGAATTCGAAATGGGCTATTTCAAAAAATCAAGCCTGATCCTCAATTTCCCCTGTGATGAATACAGCGGACAAATGATTACCAAGGATGAAGATGTTTTTAAGGTAGTCTGCCTGGTAAGTAAAAAGCACTCTTTTATTCCAGCTATGGATTATAATTTCCTGAATATACAACCTGTAATTCTTGGTTATAAAATTGTGCTGGGATACAAAACCAGGACCGCTGCCAATGAGAATACATACATTGTTGCTTATAAAATTGAGCCGGGAAACACCGAAACAGCCTTTGACCTGAGTCAGTTTCAACCGCAATAAATTGTCCGGATTTTCCTGCATATTTTATGTAGTAAAATTTTATTGCATTGAAACTTATAGCTTAAATTCGTGGCAACAATGAAGAAGATAGAATTGGAAATAGTTGCCCTTTCTCACAGCATCACACAAACTCACTCTTATGCAGTGGTGATGGGCGAAGTAAACGGAATAAGAAGGTTACCCATAGTTATCGGGGGATTTGAAGCACAAGCCATTGCTGTTGCACTGGAAAAAATGCAACCAAGCCGGCCCCTCACCCACGACCTGATGAAAAACTTTATGAATGCATTTGCCGTTGATCTGCATGAAGTAATTATCTGCGACCTGCAGGAAGGTATATTTTATTCAAAGTTGCTTTGTTCTAATGATCATGATACTATTGAAATTGACTCCAGAACTTCTGATGCAATAGCCCTGGCTGTTCGATTTGGGTGCCCTATCTACACTTATGAAAATATTCTGGAGAGTGCCGGCATCCTGATGGAAGATAGTGAAACAGGTGACAAAAAGAAGAAAGCCAAACAGGAAGTTATGGCTGAGCAGGAAACATCATCAGTTAACGAAGACCTGAAATCCATGACACTGGAAGATTTAAATAATCTTTTAAACGAGGTGCTTGAACATGAAGATTATATCCGTGCCATTGCTATCCGCGACGAAATAAACATTCGTCAGCAAAAAAATAAGTAGCTGCATTAACCGGTTTTTATACCATTAAATTTTATGGTTCTGTGATAGTTTATCCAAACTGCAAGATTAATCTTGGCCTGAATATCCTGAAAAAAAGGCCGGATGGATACCATGACCTGGAAACAGTATTCTACCCTATCCCTCTAAATGATATGCTGGAGATCATAAAAAATGATGAAACTGAGCAAAATCCTGAAATACCCTTTTCATCAAGCGGACTTGCAATTCCCGGCCCTGCAGATGCTAATCTTTGTATAAGAGCATGGCAACTGCTGAAAAAAGATTTCCCCACTATTCCGCCGGTTAAAATTCACCTGCATAAGATTATTCCCATTGGTGCCGGACTTGGAGGCGGCAGTGCTGACGGGGCTTTTGCCTTAAATACATTTAACCATATTTTTCGTCTTGGATTATCGGATGAAAAATTAATGGTGTATGCCTCACTACTTGGGAGCGACTGTCCTTTCTTTATCATCAATAAACCTTGTTTTGCGGCTGGCAGAGGCGAAATATTACAGGAAAAGGCTCTTGATCTTTCTGACTATAAATTGCTGCTGGTAAACCCCGGAATAAATATTAATACAGCCGATGCATTCCGTAACCTGACACCGGCAATCCCTGTTATATCAGTTAAGGAGATTATTTCAGCCCCTATTGAAATGTGGAAAGAACAACTGGTAAACGATTTTGAAGAACCTATTTTTAAATTATTCCCTTTAATAAAAGAAATTAAAGAGGAAATCTATAAAGCTGGTGCCATTTATGCTTCCATGAGCGGCAGCGGAAGTACCGTTTATGGTATTTTTCCAAAGCAATTGCCAATAAACACCCGGTTCCCATCAAATTACTTCGTAAAAGAAGTGTTGATGAATTCCTGATAATTCTCAGCTTCAGTTCAGTTCCGGAAACCTACATTTGCACTCAAATTTACTGGCATGGAGATTTACAAAGAGTTCGCATTTGATTCAGCACATTTTTTACCAAACGTACACGATGGTCATAAATGCAAAAATATTCATGGGCATACTTATCACCTGAGGGTGTATGTGCAGGGAACCCCTGACGAACAACTCGGCTGGATCATTGATTTTAAAGTTTTGAAGGACCTGGTAATGCCACTCGTAGATAAACTTGATCATACAC
>JBARSW010000433.1:0-8323 GCA_049644925.1 Chitinophagaceae bacterium
AAACATTAAAAACTCGTAAAAATGAGAAAAGCCGACCTGGTAAATCAGATTTCTGAAAAAACAGGCATACCAAAGGTAGATGTGCTTGTTACACTTGAAACAATGTTCAAGGAAGTAAAAGACACCCTTGCCAATGGTGAAAACATATATATCCGAGGTTTTGGCAGCTTTATCACAAAGAAAAGGGCTGCAAAAATTGGCCGTAACATCAAGAAAAACATTGCTGTTCATATTCCGGAGCATTATATACCTGCCTTTAAGCCTGCCAAAGAATTTGTGGCAGAAGTAAAAAAATTGAAAGAGCCGAAACCTGATGCCGGCCCGGGTGAAGAGAAGGATTAATTCCTTTTTCTTGAAAGTTTTCATAAATAGCCCAACTTCATTGGCTTTAGGGTAACTTCGCCACTCAAATTTTCAGAAAATTGAAAAAAGCTCAATGGATTACTATAGGTGCAGCAATTATTTTAACTGCTGTATTGTTTCTTTTTGGAAGAGTTGTTCCGCAGAAAAAAGCTGTCACTACCAGCGCAGAACAACATGGCCCAGGAGATGGCCACAATCATGAAGAAGCATTTTCCATTGATTCTATTCTGATTATTGCTAAGACAAAATTAAGCCCTGATCAGGCAATCAGGATAAACACTTTAGAGAACTCAATTTCTCGTGGTGATGTAAAAGATCAGCAAATTCATGTTTATCACCAATTGGCCCGTTTCTGGGGCGATTCTGCCAGAGTTTTTGAGCCCTATGCCTGGTACCAAGCTGAAGCAGCCAGATTGGAAAATTCAAAAAAAAACCTCACCTTTGCAGCCCGCTTATTTTTGGATAATCTGCAAAATGATGAAATAGTACCGCGGAAGCAATGGAAAGCAATGCAGGCCAAGGATTTGTTTGAGAGGTCTTTGAAGATTAATCCCGATAATGATTCAGCCAAAGTAGGTCTTGGCGCCTGCTACTTATTTGGAGGTATTTCTTCTTCACCAATGGAAGGGATAGCTAAAATAAGGGAGGTTGTTGAAAAAGACAGTGCAAATCTTTACGCCCAACTAACTCTGGCCAAAGGTTCGCTTTTATCGGGGCAATATGATAAAGCGATCAGCCGTTTATTAACAGTGGCCCGTCTGCAACCTGATAATGCAGAAGCTATCCTGTTACTGGCAGATGCTTATGAGAGTACCGGCGATAAAGCCAATGCTATTAACTGGTACCAAAAATGTCTTTCATTAATGACTCAGCAACCCGAAATTAAAGTGGCTATTGAGAAAAGAATTGAAGACCTTAAAAAGTAAACTTATTTTTAAACGATATTAAATTTATCTGAGTATGCCTTGTGGTAAAAAAAGGAAGCGTCATAAAATTGCGACGCACAAGCGTAAAAAAAGACTGAGAAAGAACCGTCATAAGAAGAGGAATAAATAGTTTCAGGTTTAAAGTTTTAGGTTTAACGTCAGGATTTACTGAATAATGATAACCTCAAACTTTAAACATGGAACCTGTAACTTTTCCAGTCCACCGGTTGTTTGCCGTATTAGTTTGCTCCATCAGGGGATTTTCGGAATGCCCCAATAATTTATCTGCAAAATTTTTAATGGCGATATCCCGCTTTTAATTTGGATTACTGGCAACTGGTGTTTACAGCACTAAGGTGTTTCATTTATGTAAGCTGTAATGAACAAAGAATTAATTATTAATGCAGCCCCTCAGGGAGTAGAAATAGCCCTGCTGGAGGACAAGAAACTGGTAGAACTGCATAACGAGAAAAGCGATGCCCGTTTTGCTGTGGGAGACTTATACCTTGGAAAGGTTAAGAAACTTATTCCCGGCCTCAACGCTGCTTTTGTAGATGTAGGATTTGAAAAAGATGCTTTTCTACATTATACAGATCTGAGTCCTTATGTAAAATCTTTATTGAAGTTTACTTCCTTATGTATCAGCGATAAATCTGAACAGGATCTTGAGTTTTCCAAATTCACTATAGAACCGGAAATTATCAAAACCGGTAAGATTAATGAAGTAATGGGAGGAAAGCCAAATATCCTTGTACAGATTCTAAAAGAACCCATTGCTGCTAAAGGACCAAGGCTGAGTTGTGAATTATCACTCCCTGGCCGTTTTGTTGTACTCACACCATTTAATGACATTGTTGCTGTTTCCAGAAAAATACATTCTTCTGAAGAAAGGAAAAGATTACAGAAAATAGTTGAAGCTATAAAGCTTAAAAATTTTGGTGTAATAGTCAGAACCGCCGCCGAAGGAAAAAATACTGCCGAATTGCATGAAGATCTTTCTGCACTGGTAGAAATGTGGAAAAGCATTCAACGAAACCTGAAAGGTGCGGTGGCTCCTGCCAAAATTCTGAGTGAACAAACAAAGACCAACAGTATTCTACGGGATTTATTGAATGAGGATTTCAATAAGATAGTTATCAATGATAAAAATATTTTCAGCGATACAAAATCCTATATACAAAAGATTGCACCTGAAAAAGCAGATATCGTTTCTTTTTATAACAACGGCTCTCCCATTTTTGATTCATTTGGTATAACCAAACAGGTAAAATCTTCGTTTGGTAAAACAGTAAATCTTGATAGCGGTGCTTACCTGATTATTGAGCATACGGAAGCTCTACATGTAATTGATGTTAACAGTGGTTATAAAAGTGTAAGTAATAATCAGGAACAAAATGCTTTAGAAACAAACCTGGAAGCAGCCGAAGAAATTGCCCGCCAGTTACGATTAAGAGATCTGGGAGGTATTATAGTTGTTGATTTTATAGATATGAAACTTCCGGATAACAAACGGAAGCTGATGGAGAAAATGGACGAATTCATGGCGCCTGACAGGGCTAAACATGCTGTTCTTCCTATTTCAAAATTTGGTATCATGCAAATTACCCGGCAGCGTATGAAGCCGGAAATGAACATCAATACCCAGGAAGTTTGCCCAAGCTGTAACGGTACTGGAAAAATATCTTCCACGCTGTTGTTAGAAGATGAAATAGAAAAAAACCTGAGCTACCTGATTACACATAAGAACAGTAACCTGAAGTTGGTGGTACATCCTATTCTGTACGCCTTTTTAACCAAAGGTTGGCCTTGGAATACTAAAATGGCGAAATGGAAAAGAAAATTGGGGCAAAGAACAAGGTTGGAACAAAGCAGCAGCTACCATCTTACGGAATACAAATTTTTTGACCAGCATGATGAAGAGATCAAATTATAAAAAAAGCCTCCTGAAATAATCGGGAGGCTTTTTTTAATATCAGGTTATTTAGCTTCTGTCCCTGCTTCCGAGATAGATCATTACATATTGAATTAGTGTAACAATTGCAGCCAACGCTGCTACAACATAGGTAGTTGCTGCCCATTTCAGGGCATCTTTGGCTTTTGGGTATTCAGTCGAATTGGTAACATTAGTATTATCCAGCCAGGCAAGAGCTCTTTTACTTGCATCAAACTCCACCGGAAGAGTAATCAAAGTAAAAAGAACTGTCACTGCCATTACAACTATGCCAATTAATAAAACCGTCGGACTTTTTGTGGTGGCTAAAACAATCATTCCAGCCATCAAAATCCAGTTAACCAGCATGGAACTGAGCTGAACAGCGGGAACCATTTTACTTCTTAACATTAAGGGGCCGTAAGCTGTAGCATGTTGCACGGCATGTCCGCATTCATGGGCAGCAACGGCAGCCGCCGAAACAGTGGTTCCGTTGTACACATCAGGACTCAGGTTAACTGTCTTATTTACAGGATTATAGTGGTCTGACAAAAAGCCTTCCACGGATGTTACTTTTACGTCATATATGGCGTTTTCCCGGAGCATTTTTTCGGCAATTTCCTTGCCTGACATTCCGTTGGAAAGTGGCACTTTACTATACTTTTTAAACTTGCTTTTAAGCACTGCCGAAACCAGGAAACTAATGCCTAAAAACACCAGCGAAACCAGAAAAATCTCATTTGACATTATCATTTTTGTAGAATTTTATATCCAAAAATAACAAATTTGCTTCCAGTTTTGTTGATCCTTCTTTTTCAGCCTTTTTGTCATATCTGAAATTCTTATAAAGAAAAAAAATAAAATTTTGTTGTGCTGAAAAGTGAAATAAACTTAATTATAAACAACTGATTATCTGCTTGTTAATATAGTTTTCAAGTCACATTAATCTAAGTGTTTCTCCTGTTCAATCTTTGTATAAGTTATTCACAGAACCAAAAATTAATTTTGAAATGTGGGGCATAATTGTAACTTAGCAATAGAATTTAATGGGTTAGTAAGTAAGAGGGCCAATCGAAAGATTGGTCCTTTTTACTTTTTGAAACTAACCAGCATTTTCGTCTTCACATTTTTCTTTCTTTCCATTATTTTTTTTTCAAATCAACATCTTATTAAAAAAAATTGAAACCAAATCAGGTTTCAATTTCAAACTTTTTCAGACAACTGAAACTGATGCTTTAATTTTATGAAATGAGTAAAACAAAAACATCTTTTTTCTGTCAAAATTGCGGATATGAAAGTGTAAAATGGGTTGGGCAATGTCCATCATGCAGTAAATGGAACACATTCATTGAAGAAGTAACTCAAAAAGACAATTCAAAAAATAATAATGACTGGAAAGATTATAATGAAGAAAAAAGAACCAGCCGGACGATTTCGTTAAATGAAATAAAAAGCAGCGAAGAAAAAAGATTACCAACGGCTGATGCAGAACTTAACAGGGTGCTGGGCGGAGGTATTGTTCCGGGAAGTTTAGTGCTGGTTGCAGGTGAACCAGGTATTGGTAAATCTACTTTGTTTTTACAAAATGGTTTATGGCTGAAAAATATTTCTGTGCTGTACATCAGTGGTGAAGAAAGTGAACAGCAAATAAAGATGAGAGCAGACAGGCTTGGACTAAAGAATGAAAACTTTTATTTACTTACAGAAACGTCAACACAAATCATCTTCCAGGAAATAAAAAAACTGAAGCCGCAGTTAGTTATTGTTGATTCCATTCAAACATTACAAACCTCTTTTATTGATTCGTCACCGGGCAGTGTATCACAAATAAGAGAATGTGCTGCCGAATTTCAGCGATTTTCAAAAGAGACAAACACCCCGGTATTCCTGATTGGCCATATAACCAAAGATGGTAGTATTGCCGGTCCAAAAATTCTGGAACACATGGTAGATACAGTATTGCAGTTTGAAGGAGACAGGCATTATGCTTACCGTATTCTTCGTACGTTGAAAAATCGTTTTGGTAGTACTGCCGAATTAGGTATTTATGAAATGACCGACGAAGGCATGAAAGGCGTTTTGAACCCGAGTGAAATTCTGATTACCCAAAAAGAAGATCAGTTGAGCGGTATTGCCATTGCCGCCACTATTGAAGGGATGAGACCAATGCTGATTGAAGTACAAGCCCTGGTTACTCAATCTGTTTATGGCACCCCGCAGCGAACGGTTAGTGGGTTTGATTTACGTCGTTTACAATTATTATTAGCAGTACTGGAAAAAAGAGGAGGATTTCATTTTGGAATGAAAGATGTTTTTCTGAATATAGCCGGAGGTATAAAAGTAGAAGACCCTTCAATTGATCTTGCCGTTTTATGTTCACTTCTCTCCTCCTACGAAGATGTTCCATTACCACAACAAATATGTTTTGCCGGCGAAGTTGGTTTAAGCGGCGAAATAAGGGCAGTAAACCGCATTGAACAAAGAATCGCTGAAGCAGAAAAATTAGGTTTTGAAAAAATCATTGTTTCCAAATACAATCAAAAGGGATTAAGCAAACAAAAGTTTTCTATTGAAGTGGTAATGATGGGAAGAGTGGAAGAAGTTTATCGTTATTTTTTCTGATGGTTAAACTAAAAGAAATAAAAGAATCTGTTCTGCACCTGCTTTTCCCGCATGTATGCACGGGATGTGGCAGCGATATTCTCAGCAACGAAAGTGTTTTATGTATGCGGTGTATAGAAGGGATGCCAGAAACTAATTTTGAAATCCATCCCAACAACCCGGTTGAAAAACTATTTTGGGGGAGATTACCCGTTACAAATGCAGCAGCACTTTTTTATTTTACTAAGGAGTCGCTGATGCAACACCTGATGCATCAGTTTAAATATAAAGGCAACAAAGATCTTGGGCTGCAACTTGGCAGAATAATGGGAGAACAAATTTTAAAATCCGGACGGTTTAATGTTGATGCACTTATTCCACTTCCACTTTTTCCCGGCAAAGAAAAAAAAAGAGGTTATAACCAGGCAACTGTATTATGTCAGGGCATGGCAGAAAGTATGAAGATTCCTGTTTTGGATAAAGTGATAACCCGGCCGCAACATACCGAGACACAAACTAAAAAAGGCAGAATAGAACGATGGAAGAATATGGAAGGAAAGTTTATTTTATCAGACACATCATCTATCCGCAACAAACACTTATTGCTGGTAGATGATGTGGTAACAACAGGGGCTACGTTAGAAGCATGTGGCAATGAGTTGTTACAGGTAGAAAATGTAAAGTTGAGTTTGGCCTGTCTTTGTGTTGCTTCCCGATAAATGGCTAAGATATAAGGGGAAAAAGAGATAAAGAGTTATTTGCCGGATTTTCTTTGTGATTATAAAATATTATTTGTTACATACCCTCTTAAAAATCATCTTTTTCTTTTAAGCCAGTCTCTCTTTTTTCTCATTTCCTCTTTTAAACTCTTAGCCCTAATTTTACAACAATGAAGTTTCTCTCTATAATTACTATATGCATACTTATTGTTTTCTTTTCTTGCCGGAAAGATTCATTTATTACTTCTCCGGATGCAGGAGTCACCCTCAGTGCAGATACTTTAAAATATGATACGGTATTTGTAACTGCTGGTTCCACTTACAGAACATTTAAAATCATAAATGAAAACAACCAAAAACTTCTCCTTTCTTCATTGAAATTAATGGGAGGCGCTGCTTCGGCATATAAAATGAATGTTGATGGAATTGCCGGCACCCAATTCAATAACCTTTCAATAAATGCAAACGATAGTATTTATGTTTTTGTTCAGGTAAATGTAAATCCCAATACCACCAATCTTCCTTTTGTATTAAGAGATAGTATTGAAGTAAGTTATAATGGGAATAAAAGAAAAGTGCAATTAGAAGCATGGGGGCAAAATGCCCACTTTTTCAGAAACAAAGTGGTGACAGCAAATGAAACATGGAACAATGATTTACCTTATGTCATTCTTGGGTCCTTACTTGTTAACACAAATCAAACACTAACTATAAATAAAGGTTGCCGTATCTATATGCATGCAGATGCACCCATTATTATTGATGGCACATTACTGGTAAATGGATTAAAAGATACAGCTGACCGGGTCTATTTCCGGGGTGACCGGCTTGATGAACCATACAAAGATTATCCTGCCAGTTGGCCTGGAATTTTTTTCAGAACCAATGCCAAAGACAATATTTTAAATTATGCTATTATTAATAATGCTTATCAGGCTATCGGAATTCAAGACCCTTCACCTAATGCCAATCAGAAACTTACACTAAACGAATGTATCATTGACAATGCCTATGATGCAGGTATTATTTCCATAAACTCAAGTATAAAAGCTAGAAATTGTTTGATTTCTAATTGTGGTAAAAACCTTTTACTGGTAAAAGGCGGGGATTACCAGTTTACACATTGTACCGTGGTCACTTATGCAAATCGTTTTATTGAACATAAAGACCCGGTGCTGACTCTTTCAAATTTTGCTGATAATGTTTCAAACAATCTTAATGCAGTTTTTCGTAATTGTATTTTCTGGGGAGAAAATGGCCTTGTAAATGATGAAATTGTAGTTTTAAAAAACGGTTCTACCACTTTCAATGTAAATTTTGATTACAACCTCTGGAAAGTTCAGGCTGTGCCAGCAAATATTTCTGCAAACCAAAATATTAATAACCAGCCTCCGCAGTTCGACAGTATTAATACATCCCGCAATTTTTATGATTTCAGGTTAAAAGCTTCATCCCCTGCTCTCAATAAAGGAACTACTGCAGGAATAATAGCAGATTTGGATGGAAAGCCGAGACCTGTCGGACTTCCGGATCTGGGTTGCTTTGAAAAACAGTGAGCCTTTTAACATAATTTATTCCCCATATAGAACAAGGTTCATATAACTTTGTTATTCTTCCGAAACAAAAGCATTCAACCATGAAATTACTTTTTCTATCTATGATTTTAGCAACAACATTAACCGGAGGTTCTATTTACGACTTTAAAGTACCTGGCCTGGATGGTAGCGATATTGATTTTTCCAGCTTTAAAGGAAAAAAAATAATGATAGTAAATACTGCTTCCA
>JBARSW010000434.1:0-2887 GCA_049644925.1 Chitinophagaceae bacterium
ATTTTGGAGTTTCTTATAATACTGATGATGGAACAGGTACAGCAGGGGCTGGCAGAATAATTAAAATTGAAAATGCCAATACGGCAAGCCCTGTAGCAACAATTATCAATGCTGGTGCAGGAATGCCTTCTGCAAGTTCAGTTTTTATAAACTGTATTGTAACTGGCTCCAATGACCAAAATCTGATTGCCTGTTATACCAATTATGGTCTTGATAATGTTTGGGTAACAAATAATGGAGGTACTTCGTGGACTGCCTGCGATGGAAATCTTCCCAATATGCCTGTTCGCTGGGCATTGTTTAATCCCTTTGATGATACAAAAGCAATTATTGCTACTGAAACTGGAATTTGGGAGACTGATTTATTAAATGGAGCAAGTACTGTTTGGACATCAAATACCACATTTCCCAATATTAGAACAGATATGATTAAATACCGTTCTTCTGACGGTACGATAATTGCAGCCACCCATGGCCGTGGTATCTGGACTGCAACCATCCCTGTTGTTCCCGGTTTCTCTTTTACTGTACCATCACCTGCAACTGCCAGTTGCCCTGTACCGGCTACGATGAGTTTAACACTGGGCACTAACTCTATTGGTGGTTTTGGTAATCCTATTACCTTATCCGCAATTAGTGGTGTACCTGCAGGTACTATGGTTACTTTCGGAACAAACCCGGTAACACCCAGTAGCAGCAGTGTGGTTACCCTGAACAATACAAATACACTGGCAGCGGGAACATATACAATTACAATACAAGGAACAGCATCCGGAGCTGCCAACCGAACAACAAATGTTACTTTCACTATTAATGCTGGCTCTGGCCCAACCATCAATACTCATCCTGTATCACAGGCGGTATGTGATGGTTCAAATGTAAGTTTCAGTGTGGATGCAACAGGAACCTATCAATGGCAAATAAGCACCAACAATGGAAGCACCTGGGCAGATATTGGCGGTGCAATAGCTTCAACTTATTCAATAACGGGTGTAACGGTTAGTTTAAATGCCAACCAGTATCGTTGTGTAATTACCAATTCATGCGGAAGCATCAATTCCAACGCAGCAGTATTATCTGTAAATGCTCCACCACCAACCCCGGTAATTACTGCCGGTGGCCCGCTAAGTTTGTGTACGGGGGCCACAGTTGTACTTACTTCTTCATCTGCTACAGGTAATCAGTGGTATAAAGATGGAGGGCTTATAAGCGGCGAAATCAACCAAACTTATACGGCAACTACTGCTGGCAGTTATACAGTGATAGTGACTTCCAGTGGTTGTGTTTCTCCAACAAGCCTGGCAACGGTTGTTGCAGTAAGTGCACCTCCGGCCACACCTGTCATAAACTGGAATGGCAGTCAATTAAGTACGGGTACAGGTTTTGCATCATACCAATGGTACTTAAATAGTATTATTATACCCATGGCAACGGCTGCTACTCATTCACCGGTATTTTCCGGTTTGTATAAAGTCACCATTACCAATGCAGGTGGTTGCAGTGCAACTTCTGCAGAATTTAACCTGGTAGCAACAGCCGTAAATAATTTAACATTGAACGGAGTGCAATTTTCGCTGTATCCCAATCCGGCAAATAAGGTAATAAATATAAAGGTGAACGGCAGTAATGCAGGTAAGGTGCAGTTACGGATGATAAGTATCGCCGGCGCCGAAATGATGCGGATTGATAATATTTCAAGTTCAGCATCATTACTGGTATCTAATTACCCGGCGGGGATGTATTATATCCTGTTAAATGGGAAAAAAGATAAGGGAGCTTTTAAAGTAATCATTAAACACTAATACTTTTTGTTCCTGGCCTTATAAAGCCAGATCACATATAAAAAAATAAAAAAAAATGAAATTGGTTCAATTGGCATCTTTAATCCTGTTCTCTGCGCTAATGGTAAACGGAAGTTGTAAAAAGAAAACTCCCACACCAAACCCGCCAACACCCCCACCAGCGGAGCAAAATATTGTTTTTACGCATAATGCAGGCAACAATGTTTTTAATCCCGGTGCTTCATTAAACTTTGCTGTTACTCTTACTTCCACCATGCCGGCCTCAGGTATTAAAGTGGAAATTTCAACTGTACAGGAGCTTAGTGGTGCAGCAGTCAGCAGTTCTTCTGCCAGCGGCAGTACCGCTGTGGTTAATGTAAGTGTAACAGGACTGATTCAGCAGGTATGGTGTGTAACAACTATAAAAGTCAGTTCGGTGGCCACGCCAACGAACAGTGCTACCCAAACATTCCGGGTGGTGTATAAATAAACGGGATTCATTAATTAATTTAAAGCTGCCGGATGTTAACGGCAGCTTTTTTATTCAAGTAATCTTATCGTAGTTAAATTTCCCAGAGACCGCTATACAAGGGTAGGGCTGGGAGACCTGGCTTGAAAAAATCAATATAAGGTAATATATCTTTTTACTTTTTTTACATATTGTCTGTATTGGTCACCATATTGCGAGGTGAGGAATTGTTCTTCGCTGAGCATAATAAAATGGTGGATGATCCAGGCACCTGCGAATGAAAGGATATTTATTATATGCGGATTGAAAAGACAGGACGAGAACAGGATGAAAATAAATCCTAAATAAAATGGATGGCGGCTTATCGAATAAATACCTCTTGTCTGTAATTTGTGACTTTCAGAGGAAGATAACCCGAAAACCAAATCTTTATTCAGCTTGAAAGTAGAAAGAAACAAAATAACCGTTCCAATAATTAAAAAAGCAAGTGCTATAATATCTACATAAGCTGCAGGCACAAAAATTCTATCGACATTAATTTTTAGTCCTTTTAAAAGCAGAAATGTCAGGTTTACAACCACCAACAATTTAGCCAGCAGAAAATAAACCACAGGAATCGGAGGCCGCCCGATAATCT
>JBARSW010000435.1:0-2526 GCA_049644925.1 Chitinophagaceae bacterium
ATAATATCCAGGCTTTAGCTGTTCTAATGAAACCCGGTCTTTTTTCATTTCAAGGTTATATTCATACGACATCAAAGCAACACCTGAGGGTTTCCCACTAATGCTATAATTATAAATTTTCATCTGGGTAGGTTTATCAATACCTTTTACATACCCTCCATCAAAGTCTATATAATTCTCCTTTCCTTGTTTGCTGATCTTAATTACAAAATCGGCACCCATCCAAAAAGCATTCTGATCATTGGTGCCATCACCAGCATAACCTTTCCATTTATCCTCATAAGGTGCTATACGGAAACTATTTGTTAAAGGGAAGGACTGCAATCCGCTAATGATACGCATTCCCGACCTTGCCTTCTGCAAACCTTGTTCAATTTCATTTTCGGTTACAGGGCTTTTATTTTTCTTGTATTTTGCATCCGGATCATTGTATGAAAACCCGGGCAACCCGGTGCCATTACCAAGGTCCCATAAAGCAGGATACCCGGCAAAACTGGCATAATCTGTCATTCGAAATGAGTAACTAAGTAATGTAATGCGGGTTTCCTCAGTTTTTTGAATCATTAAGTTTCTGTATAATACTAAATAATACAGGTATGATTTAATATGAAATAAACGCTTCTTTACATTTAAATCAGTATTCCTGTTATCTGAAGCATAAACTATATCTATCCATCTTGCCAAATCTTTATCCCTTAAAAAACTAAATGGATTTTTTTCCCACTCTTCCCATATCTTTTGAATTTCAGTTGCTACTTTTCCAAAACTCAAGGAAAAGAATTCTGACTTACTTTTCTTAATATCATCATTAATATTCCATAATAACTTAGCCGTTATATAATGACCAAGGCCTTTTCCAATTCCAACATTTGATTCCGCTTCAAAACCCCTAATACCTAATTTGTAAAATTTTTTAAGCGTATTTGTATATTCTTCAACTCTGGAAGCCTGGCTTTGTCCGGGTACATCCCAATCCCAGTTATAAAGACTCAGGTAATCATATATTCCTGTTTTTCCGGCTTTATTACTCCAAAGCCTGATTAATTCATCTGTACTATACTTTGAATAATTAAAAGCTGTAGCAATATTGACATACGTATTGGGTTCCAGTTTTATGGTGGGGGGAGCCGCATATTCTGAATATGACATACCCCCCACCCAAACATCTGGGTATTTTTGGCGGATAGCTTTCGCAACACGATTTACCAGGTAGTATACACGGTCGGTTATGGTTGCACCCAACCGAAAGCATTCTGGCGAACTGCAAGTACCCAATCCATCCGAAGGCACCATACTGATCATTTTATAACCCTGATTTCCACTTTTTTTTCTACTCTCTATAACTTTCAGTGCATCACTTATAATAAATTGAACCAGTGATTCATCCGCCAGGTTGAATTTAGGATCATCTGGTATTTTTGTAGTATTGTTAAGACGTGGAAAGAACCATTCGGGATGTAGTTTGAAAACATCCCAGTTACGATAAACAATATCATCATAGGCATGCCCAAAATTGGCATAAACGGAAGTGCCTAAACGGTTTGCATTATACCAAAATTTATAGTCCTCATCTGCTTTCTTAGACCCGGTTCCATATGAGTACCATATCCTACGATGAACAAAGGAAGGCTCTTCCGCATAATTAGCCGTTGAAAAAGGATCAATACTCGCCGGGATTATATACCAGTCAGGATGTGGCATAAAATAGCGATACCCAAGATGCTGCAGGTAGATAAATACTCCATGCTGTATGGCCAGTTGGGAGTTTCCGATAATCACAATTCCCTGACCGCCCAGCGACTTAACTATAACACCTTCAGCACCCAGCTTCTTTAACCCACCGGCATAGCTACTCCATTTTTCGGGTAATGCTGATACAAGTATCCCCTTTCCACTAAACATCTCCCCCCGGGAAACTTTTAGAATATAACTACCTGATTTGGCAAGCTCTTTGGAAAGAATAGATATTACTTGCTGCACAGTATCACTACCATTACCATCAGTATATACCTTTATTACTTTTTGGCCATTAACTTTTGGGTGAAAGCTAAAAAAGCCAATCAAAAAAAATAATAGTATTATTTTTGTTTTTACCATTTGAAGAAAAGTCTGTACAAAGAGCTATATAATCGTTTATCTGTTATAAACCTGGCAGACCGTGGAATATATTTTAATGCCTTCCTTTTTTGGCCTTCAGCCAAATTATAAAACAGGGCCAGGTGGCGCCTGGAAAGATAGTAATTATAATTTTTTAAAAACTTCCATTTTCGTGTGATCGTGAGTGATTGTGCCACCAATTCATCCGCCCTTTCAAAACTGATACTACTACCCGTGATATTATATAGTACCGTTACTTCACTCCTATATCCAACTTTAAATTTATACGCAATTCTAAGTAGCATATCAAAATCCTCAAAAATCAGGCTTTCATCATAATAACCAACTTCATTAAATACTTTCCGTCTGTAAAAAATAGTTGGCGAATAGATGACCATCTTCCAGGCAAAGAAATCATGAAAAGCGTTA
>JBARSW010000436.1:0-1743 GCA_049644925.1 Chitinophagaceae bacterium
GTTTAATTGTACTCTACTTTTGCAAAGCAAATATAATTACGAAATAAACAAGGAATAATCATTTGCCTGGCACTTACCTGTTTTCCATGTTTTGGCATAAATTCATAACCCTTATCAAGGTTCTTCAATGTTGGGTTACGGGTGAGTTCACCGGCCGGTGTTATGCTGATATCGGTTAATAAATTATTTCTTTTTTCCTGCTGGTTAAATAAAAAATGTAATTGACCTCCGGTAGTCATTAAACCAAATGAGATCTGATCATCCGACTCTTCATCATATTGACTTTTGGGCACCACATTACTCCATTCCAATTGTCCCTTATTATCGAAGGACAATACAGCAATGTTATCCGCATGATACCTGACTGCCTGGTTGGATGACCGGGAGTTCCACCAAAAACGGTTATTATAGGGAGAAAAATAATAGTCACTGTAAGAATAATAAAATGGAGAACCATACAGGTAATCCCAGCGGTTCCAGTTATTAAATCTAGAGGTGGTATAATAAGACTCACTGCCAATTATAAATCCGCCATCCTTCCGTGTAATAATATTATGAATAAAAAAGTCATTAAAAGCCATTTTCATACTGGCATCACCCCTTGCTTCTTTTCGTAATTCATCACTGAAAACACATGTATTTTCAACGATGGGTTGCATGGCAACTTTGTCCCAGATATAGAAATACAAACCATCAATATTCCCTCTCTTTTCTTTATAATAAAATGAAGTAAGGAAATACCGCTTATTAAAATTATCTATCTTAATATGGATTTCATCAAGCATGGTTTTTTCAATATTCATTTCCCTGATCATCAGGGTATCAGACTGTGCATGTTTAATGGCCAGCATTGCCCTGCTGATGTTATCGTTATTATCCCTGAAAAATTTTGAAAAAACCAGGTCACCTTCATTATCGAGATAAAAATCACCGAGGTAATCATTTCTTTCTTCCATTTCAATAGGTATCCGGCTTTTTTTAAGTAATTCCAGTTTGTCATTCAGCAGTGATGTTGTCATTACAAATCTTTTCCTGTTTCTGCTGTTGATTTTAAGCACGGAAATTTTTGATTTATCCTCACTCGTAAATGCAGAGTAAATTTTATTATTGGCTGAAAAGCCGATATGGGTAGTATCCAATTCTATTACTTCTCCCAACTTTTTACCCGCAGCATCTATTTTTGAAGCCATGCAATAAACCACATTCTTTTTTTGGTACTGGTAAATGATATAGCAAAAATCACTGTAAGGGAAAAAATCTGCATTTATCATCCTGTCGTTGTTGGGAATATAGTCCTGCTCTACCTTATCCACTTGCTTCATTTCATTATCTAATAAAACTATCCAGTGTTTGTTTCTGACGTTTTTGTAAATAAGGAAATTCCCACCCACTTTACCGGCAATTTCAAAGTTGAGTTTCCGGGTATCATCATCATCTTTTTCTGAATAAACAATTCGCTGAGAGATGGCAGGTAAACCTGCACATATCACTAAAATGGTTAAAATCAAAGTTCTGCAAAACATACTGCTAAAAATTTTTGCTAATTAAAGTTACCAATTGCCCGCCAAACCCGAACCTGCAATTTTTATAAAAGATGCCTTTTTCAGTATTATTACATGAATGGCTGTTAAAATTCTTTCCTTTCGTAAACTACCGAAAGATTTTGGCTTATTAACAGACGAATGCCAAAGTTTAATAGTTTGCAGAAAATTATAAAAAATGCATATAAATTTGTCAGATTAT
>JBARSW010000437.1:0-8148 GCA_049644925.1 Chitinophagaceae bacterium
GGATATTATGGTTATCAGCAGATACCTAAAAGGCTTCCAACTGTTAATTTGCAGCAGCTCGCAACATTTCTAAACGAAAGAGCTGTTGTGTGGCAATTTGATGCAAGGCCAGAATTTGCCAACCCAAAATATTTAGGAACAGGTACTAATTGGCAGGATGAATTGTTCCGCAGTGCACCCATGCAAAATCATTCGCTTACTATTAATGGTGGTGATGTTAGAACTCAATACTTATTCTCCTTAGGATATTTTGGCCAGGAAGGTATTGCGCTTGGCTCTAAATTTCAACGATATTCTGTACGGTTGAATTTAGACAATAAAACAACCGATTGGTTAAAAATAGGAACCAGCCTGCAATTAGCGAATGTTGTTGAAAATGTAGTTTCAGGTGGCACATCTTCTTCAGGTGTTATTTCAGATGCTTTGGGTTTAACCGCCGATGTTCCTGTAAAAAATAATGATGGTACCTGGGGGGGCGTTACGAATACTTCCGGATGGGTTCAGCCAGTGGCAAACCCGGTTGCTATGGCCCTTATTAATAAAAATATGAATTACAGGTATCAGATATTTGGTAACGTATATGCCGAAATAAAATTTACTAAAGATTTATTGTTGAGAAATGAGGTTTCCGGCAATTTTGATTTTTCCAGAAATGAAGCATTTAGCCCTCAAACTACTTTTGGTAAATACACGACCCCCAACCCAACTACGTCTTCGTATAGTTCCGGACAGGACTTTTATACCGTAATAAGAAATTATATTACCTATAATAAGAATCTCGATAATAAAAACAATTTGAATGTATTTGTTGGGCATGAGGCTAATTTGAGTAAATCTTCAAATGTTTATGCAAGCCGGTCAGATTTTCCATCTAATAATCTGCAATCTATTTCCAGCGGCGATCCTTCTACTGCAAAAAATGGTGGTAATTATAACCAGGGTGCCTCAGAATCTTATTTTGGACGTATTAACTATAATTGGTTAGACAAATATTTGTTTACATTAAACCTGCGGAACGATGGTTCTGATAAATTTCCAGCGGAAGATCGTTGGGCATTTTCGTATTCTGGTGCCTTTGCCTGGAAATTAAATAACGAAAAGTTTTTGGAAAAAGTTAAGGCTATTAATGAGTTAAAGTTGAGAATAGGCTATGGTCTGACCAATAATCAGGGAATCCCCGGCAATACTTATGTAACTCAGCTTTCAACAGCTGCCAATGGCTTGTCAGGTACAGCACAGTTTCAATCTAATTTGGCCAACCCTAATGTAAAATGGGAACAAACAAAAAATACTAATATTGGATTAGATGGTACATTCTTTAGCTGGAGATTAAATTTTTCAGTTGATGTTTACGATCGTAAAACCGATGGCCTGTTATTAAAAGTACCACTTCCAAGGTATTCTGGTACAACAACAAATTATTCACCTGGCGCAATGCAGGCACCTTATGTAAATGTGGGCTCTATGAGCAATAAAGGAATTGATATCAGAGTAGGAATAACCAATGTACAAAAAAATGGTTTCACTTGGAAAACTGATTTTACAGTATCTCATAATATTAATAAAGTATTGTATTTAGGTTCTGGCGGTGATGATGCCAGCCTTGTTTCGGGAAATTCAAAAACTGTAGTAGGTCAACCTATTGGCTCATTTTATGGTTATATTTATGATGGCATATTTGCAACTGCCAACGATTTTAAAACCCATGCTTTGCCAGCCGACCAATCAGGAACACCCCGCCCAATTGCAAATGCAGGTGGTGGAATATGGTATGGCGACCGTATGTTTAAAGACTTAAATGGTGATGGTATTATTGACACAAAAGACCAAACCTTTTTAGGTTCACCACTTCCAAAATTCCAGTTTGGGTTCAATAACTCATTTAATTATAAAGGCGTTGATTTGAACATTTTCTTTAGTGGAAGTGTAGGCAACAAAGTGTATAATCAATTGCCGGTTAATCAAACTAACCCTTTAAATAATACCAACTATTTTACCGGGGTATTAAACTATGCTAAAACTGCTTTAATTAACCCTGATGGTGACAGGAATAATGTAAATAATGTTTATGTTACCAACCCCAATACTACAATTGTAAGCCTGAGAAACGATAATACCAATGAGAATGGACGTTTTACAGATTTGTATTTAGAAGATGCTTCATTTGTGCGTTGTAAAAACATTACCGTAGGGTATACTTTGCCTCAAAATATACTGGCAAAATTGCATGTTTATTCACTTCGGTTATATGCTAATGTATTGAACGCATTTATAATTTCAAAATACACTGGTATGGATCCTGAAGTTGGCTCCTGGAATCCACTACAGGCTGGTTATGATGGGGGTTATTATCCTCAATCAAGAGTATTCACCTTTGGTGTAAATGTTAAATTAACAAAGTAAAAATAACTTTATGAAAAAATCAATCAATATAATAATCATTCCTATGCTATTGCTTGTGGTAGTAGCCGGATGCAAAAAGGGTTTTCTTGACCGCCCTTCTCTATCTCAGATTGCTTCCAATAATTTTTATCAAACTACGAAAGAGATCAGATTGGCTACAGCCAGTCTTTACGGAGGTGCTCCCTGTTGGCAATGGCATGGTAATGGTTTTTTACAATTTGGCGATGTTTTAAGTGGAAACGGAACTACTGGTCAATATCAGGGTACTGATAATAATGAACTTTTTGCAGTAAATCTTTCGGCTTCTAACGGTTATGTGCAAAGTGCCTGGACAGGCTTATACAATCTTATTGGCCAATGCAACAATACTATTCTTGGCATACAGCAATATGCCCCTGCAACAGTTACTGCAATAGAAAAAAATGCGGCGATAGCCGAAGCAAGATTTATACGGGGATATGCTTATTTTAATTTGGTTTTGCATTGGGGAGCCGTACCTATTGTGGAGGATAACAGCAAGCTGATTGAACAGCCCCTGCTTAACCGCATTATTGCAACGGATGTGTACAAATTTGTAACGAACGATCTTACTTATGCAGTACAAAACCTTCCTGTTACTGATGTTGCAGGAAGAGTAACTACATGGTCAGCACAAGGTATGTTGAGCAAAGTGTATTTAACCATGGCAAGTTTGGGTGGTAGTGGCACACGTAACCAGGCTTACTTAGATAGTGCCAAAAAATATGCAGGAAATGTTTGCAAAAATAGTGGCAAGACATTATTCCCAAGTTATTATGACCTGTTTAAAGTACAAAACAACGATGTTCCGGAAGTTTTATTTGCTTTTCAATGGGCAGCAGGTACCGGGTATGGCAATGGAAATACACTCAATAACTATGCTCCAAGCAACACTATTATGCCAAAAAAAGGAGGAGCATGGTCTTCTATGCATCCTACTTACGACTTGTATTTATTGTATTCCGCTAAAGATACAGTAAGACGAAAAGCCACTTTTATGGTTAATGGCGATTACTTTCCTGAATTGAATGCAGCGGAAGGTGGTTATACAGCTACTGGTGTAAGTATGAAAAAACATATTATTGGTAACGATATAGATAACAGTTCGCCTCTTATGGATTTATGGTCTTCGCCTGAACATGATGCTGTGCTAAGGTTAGCTGATGTGTATATGATATATGCCGAAGCTATTATGGGAAGCAATACTACAACTTCAGATCCCGATGCCTTGTTGTATTACAACAAAGTACGTACCAGGGCAGGTGTTGACCCTCTTTCAACCATAACGCTTGATACGCTTATTAGTGAAAGAAGAATTGAATTTGCTTTTGAAGGAAACTATTGGGGGGATATGGTAAGGCTTTCTTATTGGAAACCAGCCAAAGCGTTGGCTATTATAAATGCACAAAACCGTGCTTTTTTCAATATTACTGCTGGTGTTGCTACACCAGATGCCAGTCCTGTGGTGAGTGTGCTTCCAGCAACAGCCAGCTCATTCACATTGCAAATACCGGCAACGGAGTTAACAGCAAATCCAAAATTGGCAGAAGCACCAATAAGATATTATTAATTAATGTTCTTAATGAAATAAGTTTATAAAATAAATTATTATGAAAAAAATACATAAAATAAATGCTGGGTTTCTTTTTTTCAGTGTAGCCTTTGCATTAATACTATTAATGCCTGCCTGCAAAAAGAACGTAGTTGAACCAGCTCCTGTAATTACAGGTGTTATTAATTATGTTGCATCTCCTGGTGATACTGCTTTGTCCAGCCTTGTGCCCAATGGTCAATGGGTGGTGATTACAGGTCAGCATTTAAAAAATGCACTTCAAATAACTTTTGATGGTGTACCGGCTACTTTTAATAATGCATTATTTGCTTCGGATAATGTTGTTGTGCAAATTCCTTCAATCCTGTTCTCAACAATAGATACCAATAAACTCAATACCATTCAGTATACAACACCTGGAGGAACAACAACGTTCTCTTTCAAGTTAAGCCCGGCTGCACCAACAATCTCAGCCATTTCCAATGTGTTTGCTAACCCAGGCGACTCTGTTTTTATTTATGGAGCAAATCTGGTGTTAGTTCAAAGTTTTTCTTACGGTGGAACTAATATTCCTTCACATAAATCAAATCTGTATGGAACTGCGCTTGGTTTTGTTATGCCAACACCTGCTCCTACAAGCGGTAATGTAGTAGTAACCACCAAAAGCGGTACGGTTATTTTTAAAATATCTGCAACGCCAACCATTACTGGTGTTTCTAACGAAAATGCCAAAACCGGCGATTCAGTTTATATTTATGGGACATACCTAAAAGGTATTCTAACATTTACTTTTGCCGGTACAAGTATTACTTCTTTTGTTTCATCAGCTGATGGTAGTTCTGTAGGTTTTGTTTTACCATCACTTTCTCAAAGCGGCCCTGTATCTATTACAACACCATTTGGTACAGCTACCACGGTGTATAAAGTGAATGATATAGCTGGTATAGGATCAATTTCCAATTGGGAGTGGAGTGGTAATTTTAATTGGCAGTGGTGGGGTGGTGCCACCTTAAATAGTGGTGATCCTAATTCCGGATGGCCGCCATACAACCCAGATTTCCCTGGTAATTCAAGTATGTATATGTCACTTAAAAATAATATTCTGGCCCCAGGTGAAGGGAATACCTATTCAAATTATGCCATACTTATGAACGGGGCACAATGGGTGCCAACAGCCAATATAAATGATCCAATTAGTGATTGGGCATTTAAAATGGAAATAAATATTCCACAACCATGGAACGGGGGTTCACTGGTTATTCAAAGTGGCAACAATACATATATATGTCGTTGGGAACCATGGCTAATATCTGCAACTACCACGGCACCTTACAAAACAAAAGGCTGGATAACGCTAACCATTCCTTTTACTGAGTTTCGTAAGGCAGATGCTACGCTTGGAGATGGTAAAGGAGCATCACTAACAAAATTTTCTGATTTATTAGGCCCATCAGGAAATAGTGGGTGCACAGTGTATATGCATAACTATAGCACTTCGGCATCTGCAACGGGATTTTACGGAGCTTTTGATAATTTAAGAGTTGCAAAGATTAAATAGCAATCAGTTAAATGTCAGCAGGGTTTCTACCCTGCGACTTTTTTATAATTTTTTTAAAGGATAAAAAATATACAGATGAAAAATAAAATTATTTATGGCATAGCGGGAGTTTTTATTACCCTTCTTTCTATAATTTCTTGTAAAAAAACAGAGGTTGCACCGCAACTTTCTGTTTCAAATATTACAGATACCATACCTGAAGGTGGAGGAACCAAATCCTTATCATTTAATTGTAATGATATATGGAGTATAGATACCACAGGTATTGGATGGCTGAAATTAAACCTGGTATCCGGCAATAGTGGTGACGCAACTATTAATTTAACAGCACCAGCTAATACCACCGGCATCAGCCGAACAGTAGTTTTAAAACTTAATGCTGCAAATGGTCAGGCCAGGCGAATTACAGTACTTCAGGCACCGGTAATATATGTATCCTATAACACATCTCCTAAAGCACCCGATGCAACAGGCATGGGCAGTACGGCTATGCAGATTAATGCAAATATTAAAATGGGGATGAATATCTGGAACACTATGGAATCTCCCGGTGGAGAAACCGGATGGGGCAATCCTGTTATTACTCAATCGCTGATTGATACGCTGAAAAAAGCCGGTTTTAATGCTATACGGCTTCCTGTTGGTTATTTGAACCAAGGACATATGAACAAAACAACAGGTAAAATTGATGATGCATGGTTAAACAGGATTAAAGAGGTAGTTCAATATTGTATGAATGATGGTATGTATGTGTTGATAAATCGCCACCATGATGGTGGGGATTGCTCGTTAACCGGGGCAAATTTAGATACTGCAAAAGCTGTCCATAAAGCTATATGGGAGCAGGTAGCTACCACACTGCGTGATTTTGATGAGCATGTAATGTTTGCAAGTTTAAACGAACCTGGTGCCACTAATTTGCCAACAGCCACTGTTTTGCATGATTATCACCAAATATTCATTGATGCAGTTCGTTCTACTGGTGGTAAAAATGCGAATCGTACATTAGTGCTACAGGCACCAAACACTTCGCTTGATTTGATGAATTATTTTTCTCCGGATGCCATACCAGGTATGCCTGTTGATAAAGTTCCTAATAAAATAATGCTCGAATTTCACTATTATACTCCCCCTAATTTTTGTATTTTAAAGTATGATGCCAGTTGGGGAAAAGCATGGTATTATTGGGGTGCCAACTACAAATCACTTACCGACCCAACACATAACTCCGATGCATATGCCGAAGAAGGCTATATGCAGAAAAATATGCAATTTGCTAAGAAAAATTTTGTAGATAAGGGCATTCCTGTACTAATAGGAGAATATGGTGCAGAATACCATGCTGATTTATGTCCAACTCCAGCAGATTCTATTTTGTCTTTAAGATCTACCGAACATTTCTATGCAGAATTAGTACGAGGTGCCCGTGCCAATGGACTATCGACGTTTTTGTGGGCTGGTGTAATTAACAGGCATACAGAAACATTAGATAACCGCCCACAGTTAGATTCTATGCGAAAAGCAGCAGGCTATTAAAATAGTTGACTAACAGCAATATAGAATTGAAAATTATATGGACTGATTAAGCAGGTTTACAAAATAGAACAGAAAACATATAGTGTTTTCTGTTCTATTTTATAGTAAAACAATTTTGTTTGAAACTTAATTAGAGAAATATTGAAGTTGTTATTTACCAACCATTGATAAAACTTTACATGGAATGGCTGGAAACTAAAGTAAAACAGGTACACATGAAATTAATAGTAACTGTATTAGCAATGGGCTTGTTTTATTTTTCTCAGGCTCAGTATCAAACAGCACCTGATACAAAATCTACTCAATATTTTTCCAATCCCATTTTTGCCGGCGATTATCCGGATCCCAGTATTTTAAAGGATGGAGATACTTATTTTATTGTTCATTCATCATTTCAATATTACCCTGGCTTATTAATTTGGCAGTCTAAAGATTTAATTAATTGGACACCTGTTACAAATGCATTGTTTAAAAATGTTGGTGATGTATGGGCGCCAGATATCGCAAAATTCAACAACAGGTATTATATCTATTTCCCTGCAAATAATAACATTTATGTAGTTACTGCCAATTCAATTGCCGGGCCCTGGAGCGACCCTGTAGATTTGAAAATCAGCAGTATTGACCCCGGTCATTTTGTTGATGAAAAAAATAACCGTTATTTGTATTTTGCAAATGGAAGTTATGTTTCTTTATCCGAGGATGGACTTTCGGTAACAAGTGAAATGAAATTTGTTTATAGTGGGTGGAAAATTCCACGGGAATGGAGCATTGAATGCTTTTGTCTGGAAGGTCCGAAAATTACCAAAAAAGGCGATTATTATTATTTAACTGTAGCCGAAGGAGGAACAGCAGGCCCTGCTACCAGCCACATGATTATTTCGGCACGATCAAAATCACCTTTGGGTCCATGGGAAAATTCTCCCTATAATCCTATTGATAGAACTATAAAAAAAACAGAACAATGGTGTTCAAAAGGCCATGGAACTTTGGTTGAAGGCACAAATGGTAAATGGTGGATGGTTTTTCATGGGTACGAAAAAGATTATTATAACATGGGCAGGCAAACACTTTTAGAGCC
>JBARSW010000438.1:0-1786 GCA_049644925.1 Chitinophagaceae bacterium
CACCCAGGGTTTGCCTAATGGCATTTTTCTGCCGTAACAATTTGGCTCTGTTGGTCAATAAATCTTTCAGGGTGACAAGAGCCTTATTGAGGCCGGTTGTGGGTTTTATGTCTTCATGATTCTTATAAGCATACTCACACAAGCGCATGCTGTCCACTTTGTCATTTTTGGTTCTGGCGATCCCAAAACTCCATTTAAGATCTGCTGCATTGCCAATAAAAAATGGCAATAAATTAGTAGTGCAGAACTTCCAGATAAGCCGATGGTAAATGCCTGTATTTTCTATTACCAGTAAACTGTTCTCATCAAAAGATACCTGGTGCTCATCCAGCCATTCTTTGAAGCTTTTTAAACCGGCAGTATTATTGTCAAACCGGGAAACGACAACAGGCTGTTTGCGATTTTTAATAACAACGATAAGAGAAACATCAAAACTCAGTTTGCTTACATCAATGCCAAGATAATTTTTTTGCATAAATTAGAATTTGAAATTTACAAACAACGTAACCATTTTGCCCCATCGTTCTAGTCCTTAATAGTGGGTAATGCCCTAATTACTATATGAACACCAAGGGAAAAAACGGCGGCAGATTTCATCCAGCCATGGGTAATTAACCCTCACATTGTATAAATGAGCTGCCGCCGCTGGTTATGTTTTATTCACACAAAAATGTGGATTGTAAAAGAAAAAAAGAAGCAAAAAAAGAAAAGGTAGTAATAGTAATACATTTAATAATAAATTGAAAAGGCAAACCTAAAGGACATTGGAGCAATTGGTCATTTTATATCGCTGTTGTGCTTCATCTGGGCAGGACGTACATTGTTGGGCTTTTGTTTGTTAACCTGTACTTTTATATCTTTAATCAGAAGCGGTTCCGGGCAGGACCAGCAATGAATTCCAGCCCTGCAGCAAGCCCTGCCCGTCAGACTGTGAAAAAACTATCTTTCTCTTAAAATTCAGCCTGTACAATTTCATCTAAAGCTTATAGCGGTTCATTTAAACAACCTTTAAAAAAAATAGCGGATAGCTGTTGAGAAAAAACGATGGCTTATTTTGGCTGTAAATCATTTTGATAAAGCCGTGTTTTAAAGCGCAGACTATTTTACTATAGTCTGGTTGCCAGTTTTTTATTGTTTCAAGCATTTTATCAAAGCCCAGTATGTTTTTAGTTCGCATAAAGTTATAGCAAAGCATGATGAGGTTCATTTCGCCATTTACTTTTTGAAGGCCTTTTAGTAAAGTATGTGTAAACCCGAAGTGTCGTTTGATGGTGCCGAAGGGATGTTCTACAATAGCCTGACGGCGTTTATAATAATGTGGGTTTTGTTTGATGTTGTTATTATTAATATCCACTGCATCCTGGTATTCGCTGCGTTGTATAATGCGCTTGGGTAGTTTGGTACATTGATCTTTTAAAGCACAGGTTTTGCAGCCATCGGTACGGTAGGTCTTAAAACGAAAACTGGTTTCATTGGCCTCGCCCTTTTTGTTGTGCCAGGTACCAAGGCTGGTTAGCGTTGCGCCTGCGGGGCAAGTGTAGCTATCGGTGGCTTTATCATACCCAAAACTTTCTGCTAAAAATTCAGTAGCTATATGTTTTACACCAGGTTGTTCTTTATAAGCAACATGCGTAATCATATTATCATCCTGGCATTGCTGTAGCTCGGCTCCGGTATGGTAACCTTTATCGGCAAGTACCATTATGGTTTCTTCCTGTTGCAATTGCAAATTCTGTTTGGCCTGTGTGGCGGCTTTGAACAAGGCCTTGCCATCGTTGGTATTGGT
>JBARSW010000439.1:0-2952 GCA_049644925.1 Chitinophagaceae bacterium
CAAAATTTACTTTCACATTCTGCATACCCTGTTTTTCAAGGTATTTATGAATATTGATGGCGCAGGTAGCACAATCCATCCCTTCTACTTTCCATTGTATTTTCTCCATCCGGTAAAGTTATTAAACATCTTTGTCCGGTTGTTTTGAAATCGGAAATAGTATTACAACGTGGTTGCGTATTAAAGTGAATAATCTACGTTCCTACAATAAAATGTATTCATTTTTAGCAATTTGCAACATTTCATTACCTTATCTGAAACATTTGACACCTTGATTTTGAAGCACTGAAAGTAGTTTTGTTGTCTCTATTAAGACTCAATAACGAAAGGTGTCAGTATGAAATATTGTTTGCAATTAGCCGTTTTTTTATGCTTGGTAGGTTGCCATACACTACTTGCCCAACCACATTTTATAAAAACAAAGGAAGGTATTATTGTATATACTAACCCGAAATTTACCGGCGCTATCATTGCTGTAAGGTTAGAAGTTGTAGCTGATAATATTCTGAGAATTACAGCGATTCCGGGAAAAGAAATTGCTTCCACGCAAAGCTTAATTACAGTATATAATAAAAGAACAGATTTAAATTGGAAAGTTCTTTCCGAAAATGAAACTATTACCCTGAAAACCAAAAAATTAGCTGCAGTGGTTAATCAACAGACCGGGGCAGTAAGTTTTTTTGATAAAACCGGAAAACCAATTTTGGCTGAAAAAGCAACCGGAGGACGAATTTTTAAACCCGCAGTTTTTGAAGGGAAACCTTGTTTTGGCCTTACACAATCATATCAAACCAGGCCAAATGATGCATGGTATGGACTTGGACAGCATCAAAGCGGGATAATGAATTACAAAGGTCATCAGGTAACTTTTTTTCAAAATAATACTGAAATAGCCATTCCATTTTTAATTTCAAACAATAATTATGGCATTCTTTGGGATAATTACTCCTTAACCAATGCAGGAGATATTAAACCTTTTCATCCTATTTCTTCCTTTCAATTATTTTCAAAAACAGGCGAAGAAGGTTGGCTTACCGCTTCATATGCGAATGATAAGAATAATCCCAGCGTAGTGATGATTGAAAGGGCCGAGAGCAAAATTGATATGGAATTTTTGGGCGATTCTAAAATTCAATTGCCAAAAGAGTTTAAACCAGAAGCAGGCCAGGTAACCTGGGATGGAAGCATTGCAAGCAGCATGGAAGGGGTGCATCAGTTAAAGTTTATTTATGGTGGAAATTTGAAAGTCTGGGTAAATAATCAACTTGTTCTCAACCGCTGGCGCAAGGCATGGAATCCCGCATCTGCATTAATTCCTGTTAATTTTAAGAAAAGTGAAAAAATTCCCGTCCGTATTGAATGGATTCCTGAAGGTGGCGAATCTTATTTTTCTTTAAAATGGCAGGAACCCCAATCTGCCGAAGAGAAAAATACATTCAGTTTTAGTTCCGAAGCCGGTAAACAAATTGATTATTATTTTATTTATGGCGAAAACATGGATAGCATTATTTCAGGTTATCGCCAGCTTACCGGCAAAGCCCCCATTGTACCTAAATGGGCATTGGGTTTTTGGCAAAGCCGTGAAAGATATAAAACTGAAAATGAAATCCTCTCTACGGTAGATGAATTTAGAAAAAGAAAAATCCCGATTGATAATATCGTATTGGACTGGAATTATTGGAAGGAACCGGAGTGGGGCAGCCATGACTTTGATGAAACCCGTTTTCCCACTGCCGACAATATGATAGATGTGCTGCACAAGAAATATAAAACACAGATAATGATTTCGGTATGGCCAAAATTTTATGAAGGCATATCTAATTACAATGACTTTGATAAAAATGGCTGGTTATATAAACGCAATATTGCAGACAGGCAAAGAGACTGGATTGGGGAGAAAGGGTATGTGTCAACATTTTATGATGCATTTAATGCCAATGCCCGGAAAGGATTTTGGGATTTGATCAATAAAAAACTATACAGCAAAGGCATTGATGCATGGTGGATGGATGCCAGCGAACCCGATATACTTTCAAATGTTAACCCCGAAAAAAGGAAGTTGCAAATGATACCCACTGCACTGGGTAGTGCAGCCGAATATTTAAATGCATATCCGCTTCAAAATGCAAAAGGAATTTATGAAGGCCAAAGAAGTGCAAAACCCAATGACAGAGTATTCCTGTTAACAAGGTCTGCATTTGCGGGATCGCAACGATATGCAGCTTCTGTTTGGAGCGGTGATATTGGCTCCACCTGGGATGACATGAAAAATCAAATAGCTGCCGGATTGAATTTCTCATTATCAGGTTTGCCCTATTGGACAATGGATATAGGCGGTTTTGTGGTTCCTGAAAAATTTGAGAAACCAACTAATGAATCATTGGAAGAATGGCGGGAACTGATGACCCGTTGGAGTCAATTTGGATCATTTGTTCCACTTTTCAGGATACATGGCCAATTTCCATATCGTGAAGTGTATAATACTGCCCCTGAAGAGCATGCAGCTTATAAAAGTTTTCTGTATTACGATAAATTGCGTTACCGCTTGCTTCCTTACTTATACACAATAGCCGGGGCTGCTTATCATAGTAATTATACAATGATGCGTGGGCTTGCCATGGATTTTGCAAAAGATACCGCTGTTTTAAATATTGGTGATCAATATATGTTTGGTCCATCGCTTTTAATCAATCCGATATATGAATACAAGCAGCGAAACAGGGATTTATATTTACCTCAATGTACCGGATGGTACGATTTTTACAGCGGGAAATTTTATGCTGGCGGTCAAAAAATTAATGCAGAAGCCCCTTATGAAAGAATGCCTGTGTTTGTTAAAGCAGGTTCAATAATTCCTTTTGGGCCGGCACTTCAATACACAAATGAAAAACCTGCTGATACAATCATGCTGAATATTTATGCAGGAGCCGATGCTTCTTTCGAGTTGTATGA
>JBARSW010000440.1:0-2097 GCA_049644925.1 Chitinophagaceae bacterium
GCTTCCAAATCAGGATGGATTGTAACGCAGATGAATAATATTGAGTCAGACGAGGATATACAGGATATTATCCGTTCTTCTGCAAACAAAAAGTGAGAAAGAATTTTTAAAGCAATTCGTCAACAGCTTTTATTGCCTTTTGTAACCGTTCTTCATAACCACCACGAATATCCACCCAGGGAACAGACTGGTTTATCATGATGTCCTTATAAATGCTGTAAAGTTTTTTTCGGGTTTGCAGGTCAGGATATTCTCTCAGTTCATCTTCCACCCAGGGCAGGTCTATATTGCAAAGCAGGTATAAATCGTAGGAACGTTTCGTAATTTCTTCTAAAATAAAAGAGTGGCATTTATTGAAAACAAATTCGCACCACACTTTCATCACATACATATCGGTATCAATAAACAACGGAAGGTTGCCGCCTGCTTCCAGCATTGGCAATGAATTTTTTTCAAGGTTGGTTGTATATTCATCTTCCAGTGCCAGTTGACCTTTTGCAATAGTGAGTAAGTCATCAAACTCATAATTGGTTCCATTATTATGCAGGTATTCCCTCGCAAACTCCGGGCACCAGGCAGTTTCATACTGCTGGGACAGTTGCTCACACAAAGTACTCTTACCGGTACTTTCCGGGCCAATGACGACTATTTTTTTTATACTCATAAAGCTTTATGAAGATCGTAAAGAATGATGTAATGAGAAGCTACGATTAAAACTAAACGCCCAGGCATATCCAATTCCCATTCCCAGTATGGCACCACAGATTACATCCAGCGGGTAATGCACACCTACATAAACCTGTGCATAGATAATAACGAAAGCCCACAAAAAAATAAGCTTCAGCCATTTTCCTATCTCGTCTTTTAACGTGGAATAGATAAACATAGCCATGGCAAAATGATTGACAGCATGCGAAGAGGTAAAGCTGGAACTCTGCGGACAGTATTTGACAAGCACCCTTACCTGTTCTGCAAAAGAAGGATCCTGGCAGGGACGTAACCGGAAAAGATTGGGTTTAATTAAGGAACTGCTGATCCAGTCGGATGAGGCAACAGTAAAAATCAGTAATAAAATCCAGGGCAGGCTCCGGCTTCTGTAATTCAGCGTAATAAATACCAGCAGAAAAAGATAAAAGGGAATCCAGATATTAGAAATTCTGGAGTAGGGTAGAAAACTATCGAAAAATGAATTGGCAGAGCCATTGTTGATGGCAAAGAAAAAGTTTTTGTCCCATTCCAATATCTGTTTCCATATACCCATATCGCTAATTTGATATAACTTGTCCGCAAAAATAAGCATCGGTATGCAGCAATTGAGCATTAAAAGGATGATCCATTCCCGTGTAGTACGCTGGGCACTTTATACCGGTTTGTTTTTTACCGTATTAATGACGGTATTGAGACTGGTATTCTTCATTTTTTTCCGGCAACTGCATCTTACCTGGGGCGAATCACTTCCTTCTTTTTTACTTGGATTGCGATATGACCTCAGGGTAGCTGCTGTCATCATGTTAGTGATGCTGATATTCGGAAGCATACGGATATTTAATCCTTACGAGTCTTCCCGTGCCAGGAAAATATGGTTTTGGCTGTTGGGCATTACCACCACACTCCTCTGTTTTTTTTATGCAATGGACTTCGGCCATTATGCCTATTTATCTCAACGGCTGAATGCCAGTGTAATGAACTTTATGGAAGATGCAGGTATCTCCCTTAGTATGGTATGGCAAAGCTACCCGGTAATTAAAATAATGCTCGGACTTACCATCTCCATTTTTCTAATTATGTGGGCGATAAAGAGATTATATAGAAAAGCAGCTATAATACCCGTACCGGTAAGCCGGAAAAATAAGATCATCGTTTTTATTCTTGCATTCCTTGTTTTCGGCCTTGGCATTTTTGGCCGCATAGGACAATACCCGCTTCGCTGGAGTTTTGCTTTTTCGTTTGGTAATGATAACAAAGCAAATCTTGCATTGAATCCCATTCAGAGTTTTTTCAGCACACTCAAGTTCAGGAAATCAACCTTTGATATTGCTAAGACAAGAAGTCATTATAAACTGATGGCTACCCAGTTGAATCTTACAAACTTGGATT
>JBARSW010000441.1:0-4490 GCA_049644925.1 Chitinophagaceae bacterium
GCTTTGGCTGTCCAGAATTGGCGGAGACGGAGTTTGGGGAACATCCGGAAAATACCATTGCCAACATTATGTTCGATGTTGACTCCGGCATATCGGTCATGGATAAACTCCCAGCGGTTCATCATATTGAACGCATATTTATTATAATAGTACATTTCATTGCCGGGGGCTATATCAAGTAATGTGTAAGGCAATGTTCCAAACGTCTTACCGCCGTAAATATTCCAGGATATATTACCATACGGTGGAATTTTAAAGTAATCAGAAATACTGGCGGAAACTTTTGTATAGCGGTAACTGCTTTTTAATATACCGGGAATACCCCTTGTAATATTTATTTCGCCAATTGGATAAATGCTGCCGAGACTACTCCGGTAAAAATGACTTTCTACAAACCTCTCCAGCCATGCAAAACGAAGACGTACCGAAACTTCAAAACTGGTAAGCGGATTTCCCTTGCCATCTGTGTTGAAAGAATCAATGGGTAAAAGGTTTCTTAATGGAAGTGTTGATTTATGCGTGATGGCAAGAAGGTTCGACATCCAGGGAAGTGTTTCATGAAAATATTCAAACCTTTTTTCATTGACTTTAATATTCTTAACCGGAATACCTTTTTTACGGAGAGCCAGAGCAAATATGTTATCCTGTGTTACTTCTCCATAATAGTTTTGACCAAAGTCGAGGTCGTTGGTAAACGAGGCATACAGGTATGTTCTCGGATCTTTTTTTGGAAGGAAAAAAGTTTCGACTTTTCCTTTCAATTTTTTATCCCCAAAACCATAAGCGAGATAACCGTGCAGTTTTGTTTTTTTATCAAAATATTTATTGGTGCCAAAATCAAATCGCATCCGGAAGCCTTCCCATCCATTGGATGTTATCCAGTTCATCCATGGGCCAATCTGGAAATTGCCAATATCCTTATAGCCGGTTCCAATAAAAGCCATTGTTTTAGTGAACCGCTGAAATACGGGAGCATTCGTTAGTGTATCAATCATTTTTATGATGCCACTTTCCGTTTTACTGAGTGGCTCATGTCTTGCCTCAGTCCAGAATTCTTTATTGTTGTTATCAGCCAGCTGCAGGGTAATTATTTCTTCCTGTATTTTATTTTTATTCAATTCGTTTATAACAGATGTATCGTTGACAACAATATTTCTGTAGGTAGTTGTTTTTCTTCCAATAAAACCAGGTCTGTCTTTTCCTGCCGGAGATATGTCTGCAACAAATTTATCTTTTGCTAAAAACCAGACAGAATCATTAATCATCCTGTATTCCTGTATCAGGCTCAGGTTATCTACAAAATTCACATTGGCTTCTTTGCCCAGCCGTAGGTTCATTTTTTGAATGGCAAATGTGCCTGCATGTACCCAACAGTCACCTTCAAAAGTATCTCCTCCTTTGCGAAGCGGAGTAAAGACGAGGTGGTAAAAACGTCTGTTCGCAATTAACTGTGTATCCACCACCTGGTATTTATAATAATAGTCGCCATTATCACTGATGGGACTTACAAACTGTTTATCAAAAATGGGAATGAAGTTATTATATACATTAACTACCTGGTCCATGCCGCCCAGCATCTTCATCACACTTTCATTTTTTACTCCATTGGTGTTGGCTGCCTTTATTACTTCTCTTCTTTTTTTTGGATTTTTCTGGTAATAATAGTCGGAGATGGCTTCTGTAAGATAGGTTGGTAAATATTTAAGACCATCGGAAGTATCTAAATTCTGATTTATCAACTCAGTTATTGACCGGAGCGGTTTGAATTTGCCAAATTTTTCAAAGTTGATATTCTTTAGGTCCAGTTCTAGTTTGTTGTATAGTTCGTAGGAAAAATTATCAAATCGGTAGCGGTTGTTTTCCGGTTTATGCTGAACAATTTTTTTCCAGACAAGCAGGCCCTTGTTCACTTTTACTTTTAAATGGGCACCATCATTAAATGTTCCCCGTTCCATCATAATGGTTACCTGTATCGAATCTTTTGTTGTATTTAATATCAGTCTGTACGGCTGGTAGCCTACATAGGTAATCTCCAGGGTATCGGATGGCCAGGTATTTAAGTTAAATGAAAAGCGGCCGGATGAATCTGTGGTGATTCCTGTTTTAGTATTTTTAAAACTGACAGAAGCAAATTGAATATTCTCCTCACTATGTGTGTCTTTTACTACGCCACTAATAATTTTGCGTTGAGCTAAACAGGCTTCTCCAATGGTGAGAAACAGAAAGGATAATATAAAAGGATAAGATAGTCTTGAAATCAAAATCATCAGTTAAAAATACAGCCCTGAACTGAATTTTGGACTGTTAAATTGATATTAAGAAATTAAAATCAAGAAAAATGTTTTTGGAAATCCGGGAAAATACTATTTGCTTTGTATTACAAAGTACTTTTTATGAGTGAATCAAATAAATCATCTAACAGCCTGGAAGAAATTAAGGATATCCGGAGGATCATGGAAAGGTCGAGCCGCTTTATTTCTTTAAGTGGTTTAAGCGGGGTTGCCGCCGGTGTTTGTGCCCTTGCAGGAGCCTATTTCGGATATACGATACTGAAGTCTTATTATGGTACTTATAACAGCCATGGTTTTTTTTCCGGCGATGATTTCAGCCAGCTTAAGCTAAAGCTTACCATATTGGCCATTGTGGTTTTTGTGGTAGCCTTTTTTTCCTCTTTATTTCTTACCTGGAGAAAGGCAAAGAAGCAGGGCCTGCCTGTATGGGATCATACATCAAAACGACTAGTCTGGAATATGCTGGTGCCTTTGGTGGCCGGGGCAGGATTTATTTTAGGAATGCTGCGTTATGATATTTGGGCATTTGTAGCACCGGCAAGTCTTATATTTTATGGTCTTGCCTTGGTAAATGCAAGCAAATACACCCTGTCTGATATCCGGTACCTGGGTTATTGTGAAATTGTTTTGGGAATGATGAATATGTTTTTCATTGGTTATGGATTGTGGTTTTGGGCTATTGGTTTTGGTATACTGCATATTTTGTATGGTATCGGTATGTGGTGGAAATACGAAAGAAGCAATTAATACAATTATTTTAAATTTCCCAAAAGAGGAGAAAGGCATGAAAAATCCGATTACAGGGCTGAATAAAATTTTTGATAACCGCATCCGGCTGGGGGTGATGAGTGTACTTATGGTTAACGAAGAAATCAGTTTTAATGATTTAAAGCAGTTACTGGAAGTTACCGATGGAAACCTTGCTACGCACCTGGTAAACCTGGAGGAGAATGGTTTTATCAAAGTACACAAAGGATTTATTGGCAGAAAGACCAATACAACCTATTCTATTACCCGGTTGGGGGAGAAAGTTTTTTCTGATCATATAACGGCTTTGGAAAGTATAATAAAAGGAGTGAAATAATTTTTTTTGTACTTATACTTTGAAATACAAAGTACTTTTTAATAATAGAAATTGAAAAAATCGACCGATGAATTTTTATATAGTTAAATCTAAAAACAAATAATATGGAAACAATAGAAACAATCAATGAAAAATCCAACTACTGGGTAAAAGGAAAGCTTTTTGTGAAATGCATTATTATTTTTTTTATGGCCTTGGCTTTATGGATTCCCACTAATTTTATAATGGAAGTTATAAAAGAAAGAGAAGGGCGTCAAAAAGAAGCAATTGCAGACATTAGTAGTAAATGGGCCGGAAAGCAGGTAGTTACCGGGCCATTATTAATGCTGCCGTACCAGGTAAGAATGGTGGATGAAAAAGGAAATCAATCCTTGCGCCGGGAAAATGCTTATTTCATGGCGGATAAATTAGATATTCAATCAACAGTATTTCCGGAGAAAAGAAAAAGAAGTTTATATGAAGTGGCGGTATATAAAACGGATATTAAACTGTCTGGTAAGTTTAATAATATACCATGGGAAAAACTGAATATTCCGGTAGAAAATATTTTTTGGAATGAGGCGTTGCTTTTATTTAATGTGCAGGATCAGTTAAAAGGAATAAATGAAGATGTTCATATTAAATGGAATGACAGTAGTTATGTTTTAACTCCCCAGGCCTCCGGACAAACACCCATGGATGATGCCCTTGTTACTGCTTTACCATTATCAGCGGAGAGTGCTTTGAAAGGAGGTAGTTTTTCTACCGGGTTTTCACTCAATGGTTCTGAGCAATTATTATTTACTGCTGCCGCCAGGGAGAATAAAATAGAAATGCACTCAGCATGGCCTAATCCAAGTTTTACGGGCATCAAACTGCCTGATACAAGATTGGTAAATGACAGTGGTTTTACAGCTACCTGGAAATATATGAACCGTGCAATACCACAGGTTTGGAAAAATAATTTCTACAGCTTTTCAACTTCTCAATTAGGTGCAGACCTTATTATACCCGTTGACAGTTATGATAAAACAGGACGATCAGTTAAGTATGCCCTGCTTTGTATCATGCTCACTTTTGCTGCTTTCTTTTTAGTAGAGACAATTTATAAAAAGCCGCTGCACCTGGTGCAATAT
>JBARSW010000442.1:0-3473 GCA_049644925.1 Chitinophagaceae bacterium
AAAATAGTTCCCGAAGTGCTGGAAGGTGTTAACGGGGTGTATGTTGTTCGTGTAGACAGCACGGGTACTACATCCGTACCGGTAAGCATAGCCGAGCAGCGCATACAAATGACACAACAGGCTAAACAATATTTTTCAAATCCTCAAAGCCCTGCATATCCACTTAATACATTGCGCAGTGCGGCCACTATAAAGGACAAAAGAGGAAACAGGTATTAAACGAATTCATCCGCATTAGCGGGAGCCAAAACCAACCGAAAAGAGAGTCCTGCCAACTGGCGGGACTTTTTTTGATTTACGGAAGTCGCAAACAACCACCCGTTGCTATTTGTTACTTTTACATAACCGGACGGGCATTAGTAAATCCCGTAGTTTAGAAAATTAATGATATGAGTGAACCCTTCATCAATAAAGTAGCCGACAGCGGATTGATTACCCTCGACCTGGAAAAATGGTATCCACGGGGAGCGACTGCTGTATTTGATATGAAAGACTATTTATTCATGGGTATGATTTTAAAAGAAAAAGATTTTCGGGAGGCGTTAAAAGGATTAGACTGGTCTGTGTACCAGGATAAAAATGTTGCCATCACCTGTTCTGCGGATGCCATTATACCTGTTTGGGCATATATGCTTGCCGCAAGCTATCTGCAGCCGTTAGTAAAGGAACTGGTAATGGGAGATGAAAAAGAATTACACAAAACACTTTTTCTAAAAAATCTTTCTGCTATTGATGTAAATGAATATGCAGATGCAAAAGTGGTGATAAAGGGATGTGGCGAAACACCGATACCTGATTATGTTTATATGGAAATAACAAGGCTGCTGCGGCCAGTTGTAAAAAGCATTATGTATGGAGAGCCATGCAGCACGGTGCCGGTTTATAAGAAGTCCATTGTCAACAGACCATAGTCCATGGCGGACAAAATTTATAACAGTATTCTGTTTTGTAAACAAGCTATAAGTTTTTCGAACGAACTCTCACCCCAAATCCGGGGCCCTTCTCTAAAAATATTTGATCGGGAAAGATGCCGGGTCAAGCCCGGCATGACATTATAATAAAAAATGACACGGCCGTAGTCTGTGGACTATCGACCATGGACTTCCCTCAGAACCACCCCCTCTTTCGAAATATAAGCAACATCCAAACAGGAATGGCCAGCATGATAATAACGGCTCCAAAAAAACCATAAGGACTGTGCAACCAGGGAATAGAATCGAAGTTCATACCAAAGATGCCGCCGATAACGGTGGCCGGCGCCAGCAGGCAGGTAACGATGGCCATCACTTTCATTACTTCATTCATCCTTAGGTTTACGTTGTTAATATGCAGATCCTGCAGGCTCACCATAATATCCCGATAGTTTTCTGAAAGATCGGCGGCCTGAACAATATGGTCGTAAACGTCTTTATAATATTTGGTATGGCGGTCGTCCAGCAGTTCGCTGTCGCTTCTTAAAAAACCATTTACTACTTCCCTTACCGGGGACAGGTTTCTTTTTAATACGATCAGTTCTTTACGCATCTGTGTAATATGCGCCAGGGCCCTCGGGTCTTCACCTCTTGTAACTGATTCCTCTACCTGCTCTATACGGTCGCCCAGTTTTTCCATTACCACAAAATAGTGGTCAACGATCATGTCCAGTAACATATAACAAAGAAGATCTGCTGTTCGCTGTCTCAACTTACTATTGGCAACCCGTAATTTTTCTCTTAGCGGGGTAAAAACATCTCTTTTGGCATCTTCCTGGAAACTGATAACTACATCTTTGGCCAGGATAATACTAATTTGTTCCTGTTCCACCGCATAGGTTTGTTCATTATAATAGAGCATATTCAAGAGGCAGAAAATACTATTGTCTGCTTCATCCAGTTTGGGCCGCTGGTTGATGCTTAGAATATCTTCAATTATCAAAGGGTGTATATCAAAATGGGTACAAACAGCTTCCACGTCTTGCTTACGCAGGCCATCAATATTTATCCAGGTGGTGCGGCCGCTGGTTTTATACATAAAGGAATCGCCAACCGCATCCAGTTTTTTTTCTACTAAAGTTTCTGCATTGTAGTCAAAAATGGTAACAATTACTTCTTTTGCCTCTTCCCGCTGCGGCTCTATCGTTGGGTTTGCCGACAGTATTTCTTTGGTACGCTTAGTGGCAAAGAGATTGGGCGGATACAGGTATTTCAAATATTTATCGGGGCGGAGAAGATTAAGATTCATAACAGGAAAGTTAACAAAAGAAACGAGACGACTAAACTCCGGGAAAAATTTAAAGTCATAAAATCATAAAAAAGAAAAAGATGAAAATAAAGATATTGTTGATTGCGGTGTTTCTGTTTGCCGGAGTTGCTGTTTTAAATGCACAGCATGTTCGGGTTAGATTGAATTTCCCTTCGGGAATACGCATTGGAGCACCGGACCCGGCGCCATTCGGTGGTGCTATCTGGATAGGACCCGAATGGAGGTGGCAAAGAGGAAATTATATTAATATTCCCGGCTATTGGGCAAAGCCACAGCGCTATGGGTCTACCTGGATACCCGGCCACTGGAAATATAGCCGTCGCGGATACAAATGGGTACCCGGCCATTGGAGATAAAGCCGGAAAAGAAAACAGTTTTTTAAACAGGAATAATTACAAGGCGGTTAAAGATTGATACTAATGTTTAATTGTCATACCGGTAAACATAGGTAATTGGGGATGGCTGGTTTGCCGGCATTCTACGACAAGCCCCTTCGCTCCATTTATTTTTGAAAGCATGTATTTGCCAGAACTGCTTTTCGTTTCGGCATCATACTTTTTTTCTATCCAGGAATATATCAGGAAGGGATCATAAAGTTTTAAAGGAGTATAGGGCATTTTATTTTTTGCCCAGCTAAAAGAAAAAAGAACTTTTCTTAGTCTTACTTTATTCCCGGTAATATCCCCGCCAATTAATTTATAAGGTATGGCCACATTCCTTGTCCATTCCCGTGGAAATTCGGGGTCAAGGATATTGATAAGTTCCAGGAAGCTAATACCAAATGCAGAACATCCGCTGCCGGTGCCATGCCGGGGATCGTTCAATCCGTTGTACAACTTGTCGTATCCCAGCAATTGAAACGAATCAATATAATTTTTTAAACAGTTGTAAGCTGTGTCGCTGATGTTAAAAGTTATAAATGCAATTTTTTCTTCCCTGCTCCTGGCCTCAATTTCAGCAAAGAGGGGTTCCTTTTTTTCAAGACGGCCATCAATTAATTTAAACAAAATTCCCAATCCGTATTTTCCTGAAAAGACAGGTTTAAAAAGTGCTTTTTTTTGTGTTGATGACATACCGGTTAGCACGGTATCGCCATCTTTTTTTAATTCCACTACTATATGTCCAAGGGGTCTTGGTGAAAAAGAATGATTTTTTTTAGAAAGGAAATTCCGGGCCATAGAAATTACCAGGTGATGCGGCGAGTTCCAGTTTATTTTATGCGGAGAAGGGAT
>JBARSW010000443.1:0-3662 GCA_049644925.1 Chitinophagaceae bacterium
CAGGATATACAACCAATATCTCTCTCTAAAAGAGCCCGTGAGAAATTTGATTTTAACTGGCAGTTCCACAAAGGCGACATCGCTATGAAGCGTATAATAAAGGCCGGTGGCCAGGGTGGATTGACAGATGCCAATGTTAAAGTAGTAACTGCCAAAGACACAACCATTGATTACACCGATGTTAAGAGTGCAACAGTCTTTCATCCCAAAGACTGGCAACTGGTTAATGTGCCCCACGACTGGGTAGTTGAAAATTCATTTGTGAAAGATAACTCCATGGGAAGTCAGCCGGCAGTGAGTGGGTATTTGCCTACAGGCATTGGTTTTTACCGGAAAGAATTTGAAATACCGGAAGCAGATAAAGGGAAAAAAATATCCATTGAGTTTGACGGAATTTTCAGGAACAGCACTGTTTGGGTGAATGGCCATTTGCTCGGTAATCACAAAAGCGGTTATACGCCATCAAACTACGATTTGACAGATGTTTTACGTTATGGCAATGAAGGTAAAAATGCAATACTGGTAAAAGTAGATGCCAGCGAGTACGAAGGCTGGTGGTATGAAGGTGGAGGAATTTACAGACATGTCTGGATGATTAAAACAGACAGGTTACATGTTGACAGGTTTGGTACTTATGTTACTACTCCTTCTGTTTCTTCCAATGAAGCTGTTGTTCGTATAAAAACAAAAGTGAAAAACGAAAACAACACAACTAAAAACATTACACTTGTTTCAAAAATTGTAAACAGCAAAGGCGTAATACTGGATACAAAAAAGTCATCTCAAAAAATTGAACAGGTATCTGCAATTGAAATTGAACAAACAGGAATAGCAAAACAACCTTTGCTTTGGTCGCCGGAAACTCCAGATCTTTATAAAATACTTACTGAAGTTTATGATGATGGAAAACTAGTTGACAACTACGAAACCACATTCGGCGTAAGAACAATCGAGTTCAACCGAAACGGATTTTTTCTCAACGGAAAACTTTACCCGGTAAAAGGTACCAGCAATCATCAGGACTTTGCCGGTATAGGCGTTGCACTTCCCGATAAAATAAATTGGTATAAATTAAACCTGCTGAAAGAAGTAGGATGTAATGGATATCGTACGCATCATCTTTCAACTCCTGAAATGTTGAATATGTGCGACAGTATGGGCATTCTTGTGTTGGCCGAAAATCGTTATTTATCCAGTACAGCCGAAGGGATGGAAGACCTGGCTACTTTATTGTACAGAGACAGAAACCATCCATCTATATTTATCTGGAGTATGGAAAACGAAGAGTGGATCCAGGGAACAGTTACAGGAGCCAGGATATTGGAAACAATGGTTGCAACCACACATAAAATTGATTCAACACGTCCTGTAACTGCAGCCATGAATCATGGACGTAATGATGGCGGATATAGTGGAAAACTAGATGTGGTTGGATATAATTACGGAGACAAACAATTGGCGTATGTAAAAGATCATGAGAACTATCCGGATAGAATTGTCTTTTGTACCGAATCCACAAGTTTTATTTCAACCCGTGGCGAATACAAAAATGATTGGGGGAAAGGTTATGTTTCAAATATTAGTAAATGGCAGCCCGACTGGGGACCATTTCCCGGCGAAGATTGGGCCGACATTGTAAAGCATCCTTTCCTCGGCGGTACATTCGTTTGGACAGGTTTTGATTATAGAGGAGAACCTACTCCTTACATGTGGCCATGTGTCACTTCACATTTTGGTTTTATGGATATTTGTGGTTTTCCTAAAGATGGATATTACGCATACAAAGCGGCATGGACTGAAATTCCTACCGTACACATATTTCCACATTGGGATTGGCCAGGCAAAGAAGGAGACAGCATCCAGGTACACTGTTACACCAATTGCGACGAGGTTGAATTATTCCTGAATGGTAAAAAAATAGAGAAACGAAAAGCTGTTCCTTACACAAAACTGATCTGGAATCTTACATACAAACCTGGTAAACTCGAAGCAAGGGGATACAGTAAAGGGAAATTGATCACTAAAGATATTGTAGAAACAACTTCAGCTCCTGCACAGATTCTAATAAGCAGCGATACTAATACTCTAAAGGCTGATGGTTGTGATGTTGCTGTTATAAAAGTGGCAATTAAAGATGCAAAAGGTAGAGTAGTACCAACTGCCAATAACCTGGTGAAGTTTTCAATTGAAGGCCCTGGAAAAATAATTGGTACAGGCAATGGTGATCCAAGTAGTCATGAGCCTGATAAGGCAATGCAGCGCAAAGCTTTTAATGGGTATTGTTTGGTGCTGGTGCAAACAATTAAGCAGGCTGGTGAAATTAAATTAAAAGCAAGTTCCGAAACACTGAAAGGGTTTGAAATTATTCTAAAAGCTGAATAGAATTGATTAGGTAAGAATGAATAAATCAGGTGATGTGGTAAATAAACTATTTTTTGGAATTGTATTTTTCTCTATAAATTTTCTTTATGCCCAAAGTATTCCTGATTGGGAAAACCCCGATATAAATGGCATTAATAAAGAAAAACCACATGCCTATAGTTTTTTGTTCGAACAGAAAGCAAGTAATCCCACAGTTCAGTCACTTAATGGTATCTGGAAGTTTAAGTGGTCATCCGATCCGCAATCACGACCATTAAATTTTTATACGGAGAATTATTCAACCGAAAATTGGGACAACATCCTGCTTCCTGGGAATTGGGAACTGCAGGGATCTGGAACCCCCATTTATACCAACTTTACTTATCCTTTCAAACGGGATCCGCCCAAAGTTACCAGCGAACCGGAAAAGCAATTTACAAGTTTCCTTCAGCGAAACCCGGTAGGCAGTTATTGTACCACCTTTACCATTCCTGAAAGCTGGAACAATAAACAGGTGTTCATCAATTTTGGTGGCGTACTCTCTGCGATGTATATATGGATAAACGGGCAAAAGGTTGGTTACAGTGAAAATTCTATGTCACCTGCGGAATTTGATATTACAAAATACATTCGTAAGGGTGAAAACAAACTCGCTGTTGAGGTTTACAAATGGTGTGATGGCAGTTATCTGGAAGATCAGGATATGTGGCGACTGAGTGGTATTTTCAGGGACGTTGATTTAATTGCCCGGCCTAAAACTTTTATCAGTGATTTTTTTGTGAACGCTGTGCCAGGCAATGCTTTTACAAATGCGAATATTTCTGTTAATCTGAATATCGATAACCGTTCAGCTCAAAATGTTTCGGGCTTGTATGCAGAAGCTGAAGTTGCAGGGTTTACTGCACAGGGTGACAGGGTAAATTTTTCATTTGCAGGAAAAGTTCCGGTTGCTCAAAAGTTAAAACAGGTTTCGCTCAATTTAAAATCATTGATGAAAAAACCCAGGCTTTGGAGTGCCGAAACGCCGGATTTATATCATCTTATTTTAAAACTTAAAAACAATAAAAACGAAATTGTTGACATAGCCGAATGTTATTTCGGTGTTCGTAAAATTGAAGTACGGGGAGATGTATTTTACATTAATGGTAAAGCAGTTAAATTAAAAGGAGTAAACCGCCACGAGCAACATCCACGTACCGGAAAGCATATAAACAGGAATACAATGATTCGTGATATAGAGTTGATGAAGCAGGCAAATATTAATATGATACGAACCTGCCATTATCCGGACGACCCCTTGT
>JBARSW010000444.1:0-3221 GCA_049644925.1 Chitinophagaceae bacterium
AATGTTCTGACCTGGATGATATTATCGTATTTGCCAGGCGGGGAATTATGAAAGTGGTAAAGGTCTCAGACAAAACATTTATTGGAAAAGATATTTTGCATGCAGCTGTATTCCTGAAGAATGATGAACGGACAACTTACAACATGATATATTCTGATGGGAAAGGAGGGGTTAGCTATGCTAAAAGATTCAATGTTACCGGTGTAACAAGAGATAAAGAATATGATCTTACAAAGGGTGATGAAAAGAGTAAGGTTCACTATATGAGTGTAAACCCTAACGGTGAGGCAGAGGTGGTAAAGATTGTACTCACTCCCGGTTGTTCGGCCCGTATAAAAGAGTTTGATTTTTATTTTGAAGAACTGGCAATAAAAGGTCGAAGTAGTATGGGGAACCAGGTAACAAAATATCCTATCAGGTCGGTTAAATTTAAAGAAGCCGGAAGGGCAACATTAAGCGGAAGAAAACTTTGGTTTGATGATAAGTTTGGACGTCTGAGTGCTGAAGAAAAGGGAATTTTTCTGGGTAGTTTCGAGCCAGACGATAGAATACTTGTTATCTACAGTGATGGAACTTATGAGGTAACGGATCAGGAAATGACACAGAAGATTGATCCGGATAAAGTACTTTTAATTGGAAAATTTGATGCTGGCAAAATTATTACTGCCATTTATGTTGATAACGAAAAGAAGCAGTATATCGTAAAACGTTTTAAGATTGAAACAACCACATTAAAATCAAAATTCCTTTTTATAAAAGAAGGAGATGGTAATTATGTAGAAGCAGTAACAACAGATGATGAGCCGGTTCTCCATATCCAACAGGGGAGAGGAGCTCAAACAAGAAAAGCCAGGTTAAAAATTTTAAAAATTGCCGAAGTAACCGGATGGAAAACAGTAGGTACAAAACTGGCTGACTTTAGTAAATCAACGGAAATGGAATGGGTGGTAAAACTAAAGGAAGAAGATAATCAACCTGAATTATTTTAAACATTAAAATTATTACTTTTAACACTGGAACAAATTGTAGTAATTATTCTTATTGGTGCTTCTGCTGGCTGGCTGGGTAGCTTTTTGGTAAAAGGAAAAGGTATGGGTCTTATCGGCAATGTTGTTGTTGGCATCATAGGCAGCTTTGTTGGCAGTTGGGTATTGAGTGCACTAAAAGTAAGCATCGGCTCTAACCAGATTGTAAATGCAATTCTAACTGGTGCTATTGGTGCTTTTATTATTCTTTTTATCATAAGTTTATTAACTGGTAGAAAATAAATATGATAGATCATTGGGAAATATTGGATGTTTATAAAGCTTTACTGGCAATAGCGGCTGGTATTATTCTTGGGCTGGAGAGAGAAATGAAAGATAAGGTAGCAGGATTGAAGACGATTACTATCATCTGTCTTGGTGCTACTTTATTTGGAATTCTTTCTTATAAAATTGGTGGTGATGCTAATCCAACACAAATAGCAGCGTATGTGGTGAGTGGTGTTGGTTTCATTGGTGCCGGTGCGATATTCAAAGATGGGTTTACTATTTCAGGATTAACTACTGCAGGTATTATCTGGCTGGCTGCAGCAGTGGGTTTGGCTATTGGCTTTGGCGAATTTTATCTGGCAGCCACTTTTATGGCCGCATCGTTACTTATTATTTTCATTACTCCTTTTATTAATAAATTATCCAGTACAAAAAAGATAACCCGTCAATTATTATTTGTTATCAGCCGGGAAGATATCAGTCAAAAAGATAGCATACTGATGGGCTTACGCAATATCACTTTGATGGCGGAAGAAAGGAAAATTTTATTAAAGGATGAAAAGATAGAATTGTCAGTAGAAATAGTAATGAGTGAGGAGAAAGTAAAAGCTGTGCAGGATTTTTTACTGCAAAATAAATATATCAAGACCTTTTCCTTCTAAGTACTATCATTAATTTGCGACTCTTCGTTTTAGTTTTATAGTCGCATTTTTCTCCATACTGCTGGAAAGCTTGACTTCATATTTATTTTTACCATCATTGATAATCATCAGGGCTGTATTGGGTGGTATCAATCCAAGGTTTTCAGCAAACATTGAAATTTCATTCTGGTCACTTGCCGGATCAAGCTGCAGTTTTATCTTAAAGGATTTATGTGTTAGTTTTTGGTTATTTAGGATAAGTTGTTTATTATAAAACAAAGAGATGATATCGCCATCAATTTCACCATTATCATAAATGTCCACTTGTAAGGAATCGGAATCTACTTCTAATACAGTTGCTACTACATTCTGCCTTTCTGCAAATTCTTTCTCAGTAACATAATTGATTACTTTTCTGGGAATAATAGTCGCAGCAACTAATGTATCATTTATTTCAGGTTTCCATACCTGGAATCCTTCCTTAAATTCGCTGATAGCTTTCAGTACAGAATCTTTTTTACTTATATCAGCATTCAGTTTCAGATTAAATTTTATATCCGGGCAGGTATTCCTGTAATCGGGCAATCCTGTAAAGTTGCCGGTCAAACTGGAACTTGCCTGTGCCACCAATAATGTTGCCTGCATATTCATCATACAATCCACTTCCATTGTAGAAAGGGAGGCATAATAAACAACCGGAATATCATAAAGACTGAGTTGCCTTGTTGCTGCATTGTAATTTCCTTTTACCGGGAGACTCCTGTAGGTGTTTTTAAAATAATAATTAAGTATTCCTTTAACGTAGTTTTTTTCTGGCTGCAAAACCAGTTCTACCAGGTAATTATTAGCGGAGCTTTTCGTTTTCACATTTGCATAGCCATACCAGTAGCCGAAAACTGACTGTGAATAAACGTTTATGGTAATTATCAGGCAAAAAAGTAAAAGGGCTTTCTTCATAAAAACGAAAGTTCGTCAATAATTGTTCCACTTTGCAACGAAGTTTTACACAAAAACAGGGAAAGGTTATATATTCCGTTAATTATTTCAGAAAGCGTTTCATTTCTCTTTCCACATCTTTTTGTTTGATGCTTTCCCGCTTGTCATGTAGTTTTTTCCCTTTGGCTAGACCAATTTCAATTTTTGCAAATTCCTTATCGGTAAAAAAAATTCTGAGTGGAACTAATGTGTAACCCTTTTCTTTCAGTTTTGCTTCTATTTTTCTGATTTCTCTTTTTTGGAGTAACAGTTTTCTGTCCCTTACAGGGTCATGATTGTTTACGGTACCATGTGAGTATTCTGCAATATGCAGGGATTTTAGCCATACTTC
>JBARSW010000445.1:0-5667 GCA_049644925.1 Chitinophagaceae bacterium
GGCTCCGTAGCTCAGTTGGTAGAGCTACTGACTCTTAATCAGTAGGCCCAGGGTTCGAGTCCCTGCGGAGTCACTTTCTGCTAAGTGAAATTAAAAAGAAATTTATTCCTTGTCAGGGAATTGAGTGATGATAAAATTTTCTTTATTTACAAGTGAAATAAATCCTGAACAAGAGTATTGTCACTTCAGCCAGAGAATTTTCTTTTCCCCACTTGTTAATAAGTCAGGCTTCTAACTGCTAATGCTGTTTTGGTATATTTGCCAGATTGATAAATCTGATCAGTAACCGGCAGTGTATTAATGCTAAATTACCGGGTGTAAATAGTCTTTTTCGTATGTAATGAGTACTGTGAAAAATTTGTCTGTTAGCTGTTCGATTTCATTCTGTATAACAATTAAAATTGGGAGATTGTCTGACCGGAAGCAAATAATGCAGGCTTCGGTTTTGCTCCGTAAAAGAAATGGCAAAAGAAAAAGATATAAACTTGTTTGATTACAACGAAGAAAGTATAAAATCACTGGACTGGAAGGAGCATATCCGCTTAAGACCAGGAATGTATATTGGAAAACTGGGTGATGGATCTTCGCCTGATGATGGCATATACGTTTTGGTAAAAGAGGTAATGGATAATTGTATAGATGAATATACAATGGGCTTTGGAAAAGTTGTAGAACTTACCATTGATGGAAAAATGGTGACTGTACGGGATTATGGCCGGGGTATTCCTTTGGGGAAAGTGGTTGATGTAGTGAGTAAAATTAATACTGGTGCCAAATATGACAGTAAAGCGTTTCAGAAATCAGTTGGACTGAATGGGGTAGGTACAAAAGCTGTAAATGCTTTAAGTAATTATTTTAAAGTGACTGCTGTAAGAGAAGGAAAAGAAAAAACGGCAGAGTTTGAAAAAGGGTTTCTTATTAAGGAATATAAAGAGTCAAAAACAACGGAAAATAATGGTACGATTGTGACGTTTATTCCGGATGATACAGTTTTCAGAAATTTTAAATTTTTGCCCGAATTCCTGGAAAATCAAATCTGGAATTACTGTTTTTTAAATGCCGGTTTAAAGATTGTTTTCAATGGAAAAAGTTTTGTAAGTAAAAACGGGTTACTCGATTTATTACAACGTAAAACCAATGAAGACGAAATCCGGTATCCAATAATTCATATAAGTGGTCCAGACATAGAAATAGCCTTATCTCACACCAATGAATACGGAGAAGATATTTACAGTTTTGTAAATGGACAGCATACTACGCAGGGCGGGACTCACCAGCAGGCTTTCCGGGAAGGGTATGTAAAAACAATCAGGGAGTTTTACAAAAAGGATTATGATGCATCGGATATACGTACAGGAATTGTTGCTGCTGTTTCAGTAAGAGTAGTGGAACCGGTTTTCGAATCACAAACAAAAACGAAACTTGGTTCAATGAATGTAGATTTTAATGGACCCAGTATGCGTCAGTTCATTGGAGATTTCCTGTCACGGGAGTTAAATAATTACCTTCACAAAAATCCTGCTATTGCCGATGCACTTAAGAAAAGAATAGAACAAAGTGAAAGGGAAAGGAAAGATCTGGCAGGCATAAAAAAATTAGCCAATGAAAGAGCCAAAAAAGCTAATCTGCATAATCGGAAACTGCGGGATTGCCGTTACCACCTGGATGATGAAATACCTGCAAAAGGAAAAGAAGAGTTTGTAGCAAAACAAAAAGAAACAACCATTTTTATAACAGAGGGAGATAGTGCCAGTGGTTCTATTACCAAGGCAAGAAATGTGGAAACACAGGCAGTGTTTAGTCTTCGGGGTAAGCCATTAAACTGTTTCGGACTAACCAAAAAAGTTGTTTATGAAAATGAGGAATTCAACTTATTACAGCATGCGTTGAATATTGAAGAAGGATTGGAAGGGCTTCGGTTTAACAATGTGGTGATTGCAACTGATGCGGATGTAGATGGTATGCATATACGTTTGCTATTAATGACTTTCTTCCTTCAGTTTTTCCCGGATCTTGTAAAACATGAAAAAGTATATGTGCTGGAGACTCCGCTTTTCAGGGTAAGAAATAAGCAGGAAACTATTTATTGTTTCAGTGAACAGGAGAAACAAAATGCCATGAAAAAATTAGGTGCCAAACCTGAAGTAACCAGGTTTAAAGGCCTGGGAGAAATAAGCCCTGATGAGTTTGCACAGTTTATTGGCGGCGGTATGAGAAAACAATTGATGAGATTAGATGCCGGTGACCATATTCAGCATTTACTGGAATATTATATGGGTAAGAATACAATGGAGCGACAGGATTTTATAATCAATAACCTTAAGGTGGAACTGGATATAGTGGAGGATGCCATGCTATGACAAAACTGGATATAATACGAAAAGCAAAATCGCTTTTTATGAAATGGCGGTTACATGGGTTAGTAGAACCTTTCACCGGGTTACTGCAGAATACCTATTATATGTCTAAAATGAGCAAGTGGAGAAGGGAAACCAGGGTAACAGGCTACAATGATTGGTACCAGCATAATTGGGATTATAACCGGCGCATATCTTTATATGAAGCGATCATCCAGCAGGAAAATATGAAAAATACTGCCATTGAATATTTTGAATTTGGTGTTTGTGGTGGTCATTCATTTCGTTGGTGGTTGGAAAATAATAAAAATGCCGAATCTAAATTTTATGGGTTTGATACATTTGAAGGGTTGCCGGAAAATTTTGGTGATTTTAAAAAAGGGTCTATGGCGGTAGCAATAGATTCACTTAATATTTCAGATCCCAGGGCATTTTTTTACAAGGGTTTATTTCAGGATACGTTGATTCCTTTTTTGGAACAGTATAAAAGCCAGAAAAGGAAACTGATACACATGGATGCAGACCTGTTCAGCGCCACGCTGTTCAGTTTATCACAATTATTCCGTTTCCTGAATGAGGGAGATATCATTATGTTTGATGAGTTTGCGGTTCCTAAACATGAGTTCATGGCATTTAAAATATTTACAGAAAGTTTTTATATTAAATATGAAATAATAGGAGCTGCAAATAATTATTTGTTTTTAGCTGTTAAAATAAAAAAGTAGTTATGATTCATATAGTTTTTAATGAAAGTGAAGTTGAACTTATGCAGCAGGTTGCTGAATTAGATGAAACGATGAACGGTACTGTATTCCAGGTGAAAGATGATTTTGCTGTCGGGCCCTTGTCAGGCATTGAAACAGAAGAGGGTTGGAATGCACGGGTAGAATGGTGGAAGGGATTGTTGCAGGGCTCACCTGCCGGAGAAAAAATTGCCGGTAGCTTTGACGACAGGCTGACTGTTTTTGACATCAAAACAAAACTGGATGAAAATCCTGAAGAAGAACTTTGGATATGGATGGGACAAAATCAGCATGATGTGTGTGGCTATTACTGGCTAATGCCTCAGTTCAGAGATTATCAGGGTAGGGTAATGGTTCTATATCTGAACAATCTTCCTTTTATAAATGAAAAAGGACAAATATTTTATCCTTCCTGGTTAAATGAAATTCAACCAAAAGAATTTATTAAAGCAAAAAAATTGGCAAGGCCTATTACGTTAAGTGAATTTGAAATTGATCCTGATGAATGGAGAAAAATTTCTGAAGAAAATGCAATGGTAAGAATTTTGGAAGGTGGGAAAAAGATTGCCGCAAAAGAAGAAAGTTTCTATGATAATGAAATCCTGAAAAACCTGACTGGTGAATGGCAAAAAGCAACAAGGGTTTTGTCTAATACTTTGCATCGGATGAAAATTAAAACCGGGGATGTATTTATTATGTGGAGAATGAAGTATTTAATTAATGAAGGAAAAATTGAAGTGACCGGTGATGCAACTAAAGGGTGGAAAGATTTTGATGTTAAATTGGCAGATGCAAAACAATTACAGAGCGATAGAGAGGATAATGTTGTATCAGTATAAATGAATCTATTCAAAACTCTGTCAATAACTTAAAATCAATTTTTTTGATTAAGTGGGAAAAATATAAGATATGAGTGCTGCAAAGAATAAAATATCAGACGTACAGAATAACGACAGTGGATTACATGGTCAATACAAAACATGGTTTCTTGACTATGCTTCATATGTTATCCTTGAAAGAGCCGTTCCGGCTATTGAAGATGGTTTAAAGCCAGTGCAACGACGCATCCTGCATGCCATGAAAGAAATGGATGATGGACGCTATAACAAAGTGGCTAACATCATTGGCCAGGCAATGCAGTATCATCCGCATGGTGATGCAAGTATCGGTGATGCGTTGGTGAACATGGGACAAAAAGATTTGCTGATTGACACACAGGGTAACTGGGGTGATGTAAGAACCGGTGATGATGCAGCGGCTGCCCGTTATATTGAAGCAAGATTGAGCAAGTTTGCTTTGGATGTTGCTTTTAATAATAAAACTACTGAGTGGTCACTTAGCTATGATGGCAGGAAGAATGAACCAGTAACATTGCCCATGAAGTTTCCATTGCTGTTGGCACAGGGCGCCGATGGAATTGCTGTGGGTCTTTCTACAAAAATTCTTCCGCATAATTTTTGTGAAATCATTGATGCCTCCATAAAATATTTACGGGGAAAACGATTTGAATTGTTCCCGGATTTTCTGACCGGCGGTATGATTGATGTGGCTGATTATAACCAGGGAAAACGAGGTGGTAAAGTAAAAGTCAGGGCTCATATTGAAGAAGAAGATAAAAAAACATTATCCATTAAGAGTGTGCCATACGGAGTTACTACTACTCAGTTAATGGAATCTATCGTTAAGGCAAATGATCAGGGAAAAATAAAAATTAAAAAAGTTACCGATAATACTGCTGCCGAAGTAGAGATACAGGTTGACCTGGCACCCGGTATTTCTCCCGATATTGCCATTGATGCATTGTACAAATTCACCGATTGTGAAATATCCATTTCTCCCAATGCCTGCGTCATCGTGGAGCAAAAGCCAGCGTTTATCAGTGTTCAGGAATTACTGAAACTTTCTGTTGATAAAACAAAGGAATTGCTGGAGCAGGAACTCCGGATTAAATTGAATGAACTGCAGGAAAAATGGCATTATACTTCTCTTGAGAAAATTTTCTTTGAAGAGAAAATTTATAAGGAACTTGAAAAGAAACATGAAACATGGGATAAAGTTTTACTTGCTATTGATACAGCTTTTATCCCTTTTAAAAAGCAATTGAGAAGAGATATCACCCGGGAAGATATTATTAAATTGACCGAAAAGCCTGTACGGAGAATTTACAGACTTGATATTGATGAACTCAATGAACAGATTAAAGGACTGGAAGCAGAAATTAAACAGGTTAAAAATGACCTGGAAAACCTGGTTGATTTTGCAGTTGCCTACTATGAGAACCTGTTAAAAAAATACGGGAAGGGCAGGGAAAGAAAAACTGAAATCAAGCAGTTTGAAATTATCGAAGCAAAAAATGTGGCAATTGCCAATACCAAGTTGTATGTAAACCGTGAAGAAGGATTTATTGGAACAGGACTGAAGAAGGACGAACTCTTATTTGAATGTTCTGACCTGGATGATATTATCGTATTTGCCAGGCGGGGAATTATGAAAGTGGTAAAGGTCTCAGACAAAACATTTATTGGAAAAGATATTTTGCATGCAGCTGTATTCCTGAAGAATGATGA
>JBARSW010000446.1:0-2044 GCA_049644925.1 Chitinophagaceae bacterium
TCATAAGATAATGAATGAATATCGGATTGCTAAAACTAAACTGTGTATGTTTTAGCTTTTGTTTTCTTTGGGTTAAGGACGGGCTTTTGGAAAGATGCTGGACTAAAAACGGAACCTGTAAAAAAAAAACCGCCAAGCTAGATAGCCTGACGGATACAAAGGTGCAACATTTTCTAATTCAATAATATTTTTTCTATTGAGGTGTATCAATTATTTTGGTGCTGGCGGAGGCGGTGGTGCCTGCATACCAGGTTGAGCCGGTGCTTTATCATTTAATCCAATAACTGTTACATCAAAAATCAGGTTTTCGTAAGGTTTAATTAGCGGAGAACCTGGTTGAGGACCATAAGCAAGTAATGATGGAATATAAATTCTGGCAGATTCTCCAACTTTCATCAGTTCTACTGCTTCATCAAAACCTTTTATCATTTCGCCAACACCTACGGTAAACCCAAATGGCGCTACATGATGAAATGCGGTATCCGTGTTACTATCAAATTTTTTACCTGTAAAAGTTGTCCCAGTGTAATTTACACTTACATATTTGCCGGAATCTACAGGGTTTCCTGTACCGGGAGTAAGTGTTTGTACAAAGGCGCCGGATTTTGTTTTTTGCGCAGAAATATTTTTATCAGCTAAATATTTCTCAATGGTTTTTATTTCTGCTACAGCCCAGTCTTTTCTTCCTTTTTCCTCGTCAGCTCTTGCAAGCGAATCTGATGTAAATACACCAAGAACTTTTACAGAAGTGATTATTCTGTCTCCTTTTTTGAACTGAGGAGGTATATTCTGTGGATTTCTTTTGATAAAAGTATCCATCATCCTCGTTGCTACGATACTATCTCCTACCCTGATCTTTGTCCATACTTCAGAAATATCATAAGGGTTTGTCTGTTCTAAAACAGGAATGTATAACGGTAATGCACCATTTGTAGTAAAATACACACTGTCATTAATCTTCTCGGTAAGATGTACTTTAATGAAATTACCAGTGGCAATACGCTGTGTATCTTTTCCTTTATAAACCTTGTAGGGCATGCCACCGGGTGTTTTAAGATACTTTGCATCCGTGCAACCAGCCACGACGGCACCTGTTAAAATGATAATCAGCAAATTTTTAATTGTTTTCATCTGTTTATTTTTTTTATTGTAAAAGTTTTTCGTTTTCTTTTAATACCTCTTTAAATCGTTGAACCGTTTTTTCTAATGAATCACTGCTTCTTCCTCCCGAAGCATTGAAATGTCCCCCGCCTTCAAAATATGAACGGGCAAAACTGTTACAGTCAAAGTCACCTTTACTGCGGAAACTCCATTTTCTTTCTTCATCTCTGTCAATTACCAATGCTACCAGTTTAATGCCTTGTATGGATTGCGGAAAATTTACCAATCCTTCGGTATCGCCTGTTTTTATATGATATTTTATCAGATCACTCTTAGGAATTGCAATCAAAACTGTGTTGTATTCATAAAAAACTTCCATGCGATGAAGCAATACATGACCTGTAAATCGTAGACGATTTTCCAGGAAATTATCAAAAAGTTTGTCATGCACATTTCCATGGTCAAAACCCCTTGTTTTTAAATCGGCAACCAGTTTATGCACACCGGCATGTGCTGATGAAAAACGAAAGGAACCGGTATCACCTACTACTCCTGCATATAAGCATTCACTTATTTCTTCATTTAATTTATCTGCATTACCCGATTCAATAATGAAATCATATATCATTTCGCAGGTAGAACTTTTAGCTGTATCACTGATTCCATAATTAAAAGACACGGAATCAGGTTCCTGGTGATGATCAATCAGTATTTTGGTACACGTCAGTGCTGCCAGTTTTTCAGCCATTTTTTTGGTGCGCAGAAAATTGTTGAAATCAAGACAAAAAAGCAAATCAGCATTATCTAACACTGCCTCAGCCCTTGCTTTTTCCTTATCGTAATCAATCACCTCCTTTGTCCCATGCATCCAGTTTACCCAGCCTGCCCAGTTAGTAGGAGAAATAACCGTTACCGAATGCCCTAACTGTACCAGGAAATGCTT
>JBARSW010000447.1:0-2271 GCA_049644925.1 Chitinophagaceae bacterium
TCGATCATCAGGTAATGTCCCCTGTTTGCAAATACATCATTCTTTGTCATCAACAGCATGATAATATTAATGATAACACCAGAAAAAACGTGGAAGCCATGGAAACCGGTGATACCGTAGAAATAACCACCGAAGGCAACGGGTCCAGGTGTTCTTACATGATGCCCATTATGAACAACCCCTTCTAATACCGGTCCCCAGGGGTTATGCCTCATGGTTTGTCCCCACATTTCAATTTTACCATTTACCATTACTGCATGTTCGCCGGTTATCAGGTGATGCCACTCCCATGCCTGGCAGGCAAGAAAAGCTACGCCACCAATAATGGTCCAGAAAAGATATTTTACAACTCCCTGCTTATCGCCTTTATGACCGGCATGAACTGCCATTACCATCGTAACAGAACTAATGATAAGTATAAAGGTCATTACGCTTACAAATGCCAACGGAAGATTAGCATGCCCTGCTCCCGGAAAAGCATTGAATACTACATTGGGATCGGGCCAGAAATTCTGGCTGAACCGGATAGATCCATAAGAGATTAGGAATGCGCCAAAGGTGAAAGCGTCACTCATCAGAAAATACCACATCATCAGCTTTCCGTATTCCATGTTGAAGGGGCTCTTGCCTCCACTCCACCATTTGGTTTGATGTACTGTTCCTGTTGTAGCCATATCAGTTATCAGGTTTTTTTTGTTTCAATACTATTTAAAAATCAAATCATTTTTATTAACTACCAATTATCAGAAAGAACAACATCAGGTAAATCCATAGCAGATCTACAAAATGCCAATAGGTGCCTGCCACTTCAACGGGAACTGAACTTTGCAATTTTACATTGCTCAAAAATGCTTTTACAAACATCACCAGTAAAGCCACAACTCCCCCCAGTACATGCAAGGCATGCAATCCAAAGATTACATACAGAAACTGTCCGGCTCCTGCGCCTTTAAAAGTTATTCCTTGTGACCACAATTGTTGAAACCCCATCCACTGCAATGCCAGGAAAACAATTCCCAGTATCAGCGTTGTACCAATCAGTAGGCGGTATTGGGTCATAGCCCTGTTCTTAAAAGATCTAATAGCCATTATCAATGCAACACTGCTTAACAATATTACTACCGTTGATGCCCAGAATATCTTTGGCATTGTAACCGGTTTCCAGTTTGTCTGGTTACTTTTTACAATAAAAGCACTTGTCAACCCGGCAAACATCATGACAATACTTCCCACGGCCACCCATAGGGTGAATTTGTAGGGATGAACTTTTTTACCTCTATCCCCTAAAGGAGAAGTTTCAGATTTGTTTATATTTAAATCACTTACCATTATTTTATTCAATATTATTTTCAATTCAACTAAACCTCAAAAATTCCAATAAATCCTGTTTATTCAGGCTTTCCGTTCTCATCCAATTTTTTCAGCACTATCTTCCAACTAATTTTCAAACATTGGGATTTGGAATTTGTTATTTTATTATTTTTTAATCACACTTTGCTTAACAACCAAGCCAGCATTACCACGGGCAGGTACATATAACTTCCAAACATCACTTTCCTGGCAGACCCTGCATCCATTTTTCTGTAAAGGGTTACACATCTCCCTACCATAAACAAATTAGCCAGCGATACCAAAACAATACTTATTATCCCCTTTATATCATTGTAACTGCACATGCCGATAAAATAGGGTGCCGTTGTTATTGGTATTAACAGCAATGAATAAGCTATTGCCTGCAATGCCGTAAATTTTGTAGGCCCTTCGTTTGCCGGTAACAACTTAAACCCCACCGCCGAATAATCACCATGTGCCACCCAAGCAATTGCCCAGAAATGCGGAAATTGCCAGAAGAACTGAAATGCGAATAATACCCAACCGCCCATAGCCAGGTTATTTTCCCCAGCTGTCCAGCCAATCAAACAGGGTAATGCTCCCGGAACTGCTCCTGCTAATACAGCTATTGAATTTATTTTTTTCAATGGCGTATAAATAAAAGCATACAGAAACAAACTAAACGCCGCCAATCCTGCTGTTAACCAGTTGAAAAAATAGCCGAGCATGAAAACACCAATAACCCCGGTTATTATAGCAAATATCCATCCCTCATTCACACTCAACCTTCCAGATGCAATCGGACGTTTGGCGGTCCTTTTCATCCTGGAATCCGTATCTTTTTCAACAACCTGGTTTATAGCATTGGCACTGCCTGTTACCAGCATCCCACCTGCAAAGAGCAATAAAACCATCTTCCATTTGTTCACATAGCTTTCC
>JBARSW010000448.1:0-10582 GCA_049644925.1 Chitinophagaceae bacterium
TTTATATCATCATGCTCGTGGCGGTTAACGCCATGCACATAAGTGGCCACACCATTTATCAGCAGCTGTGCATTCTTTATTTCTACTTTACGAAAACCAATTTTAGAGCCGGTATATATTTCATCAGTTCCGTTTTTCAATGTAATAACACAGTTGTACAGGTTAGGTGTTTCAGCATTCCATTTCAGCGGATTTGCCACCTTTCCTTCAATATGCACCTGCTGCATACTGTCTCCGTTGATTACTACCTTCTGTTGTTTGCTGAATATTATTTTCCCTGCTTTATCAAGAATATCAACCGAAACAATTGACGGCCCGGTTTTACTACCTGCAAATTTTCTCAGTGTAATATCTGCACTGAACAATCCATTTTTATATTGTGGATCGAGGTCGCACTTCAAAAAGAAATCCCAGATAGTGGTTGACGGAGCTGCATACAAAAAAACATCCCTTTCAATTCCGCTTAAGCGCCAAAAATCCTGGTCTTCTAAATAACTCCCATCATGCCAGCGAAATACCTGTACTGCCAGTATATTATTACCTTTCTGCAAGTATTTTGTTATGTTAAACTCTGCCGGTGATTTAGACACTTTCGACATCCCCACTTTTTCTCCATTTACATACACAAAAGCACAACCGGAAATAGAACCAAAATTCAGCAAAACTTCTTTTCCGCTCCAGTTTTCAGGAATCACAAATTCCTTTCTGTAAGTGCCCACCGGATTATTGGGGCCAATAAATGGAGGGTTCTTTGGATGCGGATATACAATATTTGTATAGATGGGAATACCAAACCCTTTTATTTCCCAGTTTGATGGCACAGCTATATCATTCCACTTTGAAATATCCAGATCGGTACGATAGAAATCGGTGATACGATCAGCATATTTATCAACATAGGTAAACTTCCAGTTACCATTGAGGGATTGATAAAAAGTTGAGCGGCTGTAATCATCTGTAACAACATCCTGCCGGTTGCTGAACAGCATAAATGCAGCATGTGGTTTTTCCTTGTTCAATTCAAGGTATGCCGGGTTTTCCCAATCGTTATTCTTTGGCTGTGCGGTAACCAATACCGGTAACAGGATCAGTGCAAATAAAAAGCTTTTCATAACTGTCAAATTCATCTTGGTTATATTATTAATTCTGCCTTTGGCAAATTTCAACCAAAGTTATTCTCTTATACGATTCGGTTTATTCTTTATTCAACTCTTTGTACCGTTTCATTGCTTCAATAAAATAATAGTCTGCATAAGTAAGTGGCACATCCACTTCTGTTTTCTGCGGGTTATGCCCAACTCCTTGCAGCAAAATAAAGCAGCCGTTTGTTTTTGCTACTGCTTTATAAACCGGAGATGAAAGGGACTTTATTATAAATTATCCGAAATCTAAGCAGAATAGAATGTGTAATTAATTGCCTGAAAAAGTAAATTATATTTATAGAAAACCGAAAGTACAAAAAGAGAATTATCAATTAATTTTTCAGTTTCACCCGGTAACAACTTTGTCTGTATGAACCACCACTTTACTTTCCAGCACAATTTTCTGGGGAAGAACTGCTCCTCCTTTTGTATTGATCAGTTGAAGTAATATTTCTGTTGCTTTTTCTGCCTGCTGATAAGGAAACTGCTCCACAGAAGCAATCGGTGGCTCATCGAGGTAGCTGGTTACAGGAAGATTAGCATAGCTGACAAAGAAAATATCCTTGTTTATTTTAATACCCATTGACCTTGCATATTTCATAGCATCTAATGCTACATAATCATTAAAAGCAATGACAGCCCTGGGTCGCTTTTTTAATGCCAATAATTTTTGAATGGCTTCTTCTGTTTTCTTTTTACTTAAATCTGTGGAAACTATAAAACAATTTTCCACCTCAATTTTATGCTTTTTCAATCCTGAAAAATATCCATCCAGCCGCTGTGTTGAATGTGTTAAAGCATCGGGGCCTTTAATAAAACCTATTTTCCTGATTTTTTGACCTACCAGCCAATCTACTAGCTCTATAGAACTGTTTTCCAGATTACAAGAAACGCAATATGCATCTGTCAAATCAGGAACCCTGTCAAAGAAAACAACCGGGATATTACTTTTTTTCAATTGATCGAAATGCTCAAAATTCATTGTAGTTTTTGCCAGTGAAATTATTACTCCATCCACCCGGTGACGGCGCATAGTATCAATAATCTGCATTTCCCTTTCTATTTCATCATGTGATTGACCTATCAGTACCGTGTAATTATTCTTCATAGCCACATCTTCTACACCATTTATTGCCATTGAAAAAAATTCTTCTCCGAGACTAGGCAGGATAACACCGATTGTCATTGTTTTTCCCTGCTTGAATGAAATGGCTGCCTGGTTCGGCTCATAGTTCAACTCTTCAGACAACTTCTTCACCTGCATTTTTGTGCGAAGCCCAATTCCCGGGTGATCATGCAAAGCCCTGGAAACGGTAGAAACAGAAACACTTAACCTTTTGGCAATTTCCTTTATAGTAGCAGGTTTATGTCCCATTTTTTAAAATTTAATAAATTCATCTACAAGTTATTAAAAGCAACTGATTTTTCATTGATGTTTTATAACTTAAACAAATGAAAATCAAGATAACCCCAAAAAAAATTGCTTTTCTATTCCTTTTGGCATCCTTGCTTTTTTTTGGAATGGGTTTTATATACCCGCTGCTCAGGACAGGCTACCAGATTGGCCCTTTTACACTGAAAAAAGAGTATATCTATCTCGGCACATCATTCAATTATTTTATTAATAATAACGAAATCTTTATTGGGATAATCCTGCTTTTGTTCACCATTATCTTTCCAGCAGTAAAGTATGTTTTTCTTTTTGCCACTTTATCCGGAGTAAAATTTTCCAGACACCAATATATCAGTATTATACTGGAAATAATCAATAAATGGGCAATGCTGGATGTATTTGTTGTCGCTGTGCTGATTCTGAATATGAAATTTGATTCGACTATTATTATTTCCAGGATGGAAAAAGGAACCACTTTTTTTGCCATTTCCGTAATCCTGATGATGATAGCGGGATTTATTACCGGTAAAATAATAAGACCGGGACAACACCGATAAATTAGTTATTACAAATAAATATTTTCGTATATTCATGGTGAAAAATAGTTTATTATGAATAATGTTGGATTAGTTCTGAAAAGAAAAAATATGCTGCCAGTTACTATATCTCCGGAATCATCTGTTTTTGATGCACTGGCAATAATGGCAGAAAAGAATATCGGAGCTCTTGTTGTAATGCAGGATGACAAATATTTAGGTATTGTCACCGAAAGGGATTATTCCCGTAAAGTAGCTCTTAAAGGGAAACACTCTGATGTTACTAAAGTGTCTGAAATAATGACAACAAACCTGCCGGAAATTCTATCAACAGACAAGATTGAATATTGTATGGAATTAATGACCACCAGAAATATCAGGTATATGCCTGTAATAGAAAACAATAAACTCACCGGCATCATTTCCATGAGTGATGTGGTTAAAGAAACAATTCTTTCTCAGAAAGACACTATCGATCATTTACAAAATTATATCAACAGCTGACTTATTCACTCGTTAAATACTCAGCGAAACCCCGTAAGGTTTCGCTTTTTTTATTCTTCCGTTTCCTTTTCTTTTACTACTACAAGATCTTTCACATCAACCTGCATGGGTAACATACCAATTTTTACTACTGCCCTCTTTCCCCTGATTTCTATCACTTCCCCAACCTGGTGATTTCTTTTTAATTTTACTTTGTCGCCCACCTTTATTTCACCACCCACTTCCTTGAATTTTGAATCAATCTTTTGCTGCATTTTACTAACTACTTTTTTTTCATTTTTCTTAAACAACAAAGCCTCCATCAGTTTAACAACTTTGCCTTTATTCTCTTCCTTTCTCCATTCAATCAGTAATTGTTTTAATTTCCTCTCCATATCTTTCAGATATACCATTCGCTCTTCAGATACCCGGTTTTGTTCTTTTAATATTTCTACTTGTTGCCTGTGCCTTTCCTTTTCCATTACCTGTTGCATTTCTTTTTTTATTTTCTCATTTTCTTTCAGCAAATGATGAAGTTCTTTCTCCTTTTTTTCAATTCCCTGCAAATCCTGTTCTGTACGGTTCAATAATTTATCTAACCGAAACTGGTCATCATCAACCAACTGCCTGGCTCTGTTGATCAGGTTTTTATCAAGTCCAATCCTTTCAGCTATGGAAAATGTATAAGAACTTCCGGGTTTCCCCAGTATCAGCTTGTATAGTGGTTGCAGGTGTTTTTCATCAAAGGCCATGGCTCCATTTAAAATTCCGGGAGTTTTTCCCGCCATTATTTTAAGATTCAGGTAATGTGTGGTTACAATACCGATTGCATGTTTCTTAACCAATTCCATTAATATTACTTCAGCAAAGGCACCCCCGAGATTAGGGTCGCTGCCACTTCCCAATTCATCAATAAAGAAAAGTGTTCTGCCATTTGCATTCTCCATAAAATGCTTCATATGCAACAAGTGACTGCTGTAAGTGCTCAATTCAAATTCAATACTCTGTGTATCTCCGATATGAATCATCAATTGCTTAAAAATTCCAAATTGTGATGACGGATGAACCGGAACCAGTAAACCGCTTTGCACCATTAATTGCAACAAGCCGATAGTCTTCATCGTAACCGTTTTACCTCCGGCATTTGGTCCACTTATTACTAAAATCCGTTTTGCTTCATCTAATGTTAACGAAACGGGAATTGTTGACTTATGTAACCGCTGGTTATATAAATACAATAATGGATGATATGCTTCTACCAGGTGTACCTGAGCTTTATCAGTAATTACCGGATATTCACCTTTTAAATCCCCGGCCAATTTTGCTTTTGCTCTGATAAAGTCGTATTCGCCTGTTATTGCATGATAAGCCGTAAGTAATGGGGCATAACCGGACAAATCAGTAGTAAGCTTTTTAAGAATCCTGTAAACTTCTTTTCGTTCCTCATTCTCCAGTTCATAAACCTCATTATTCAATTCAATTGTTTCTTCTGGTTCTACAAAAGCTGTTTTCCTGCTATCACTTTCGCCGTGCAGAATACCTTTTACCGTTCTTTTTTGTTCTGCAAATACAGCAACCACCCTTCTACCACTCATAAAACTTTCTTCTATATCTGCGAGGTAACCCTGCTTATTGAGCTTTGAAATAATTTTTTCAAAAACCCGCCTGAGTTCATTTCTTTTTCTATAAAGACTTATCCTGATATTTTTCAAATCATCTGAAGCGTTGTCTCTTACCTGCCCATATTCATCCAGTACATTATCAATAAGCTGAATAATTACCTTTTCGTAATAAGTACCTCCAATAACTTTAGCCAATGCATAATAGGCCTGTTTTCTTTCATTATCGAACCATCTGAAAATCTTTTCAATGCTTTCCGCCAATTTTCTGATCATTATAAACTGCTCAGTAGCTAAGACTGCACCCGGAATTGACAATAATTTTAGTTCTTTGGCAAGGTTCAATACATAATCATTCGGGAAATAAATATTATTGGATATTAGTTGACGAAATTCATGGCTTTGTCTTAACTCCAGATCAATAAAATCACGGCGGGTATGTATTCGAAGTTGTTGTGCCTTAGATACTGCATAATCTGTCTGGCAATATGCTGTAAGCAGATCTTTAACCTTATTATATTCTAATTGTATATACGCTGATTCGGGAAATAATTTCATAATTGCAACAATTACACAGTTCACCTTCTAAAAACTTACAAAGGTATATTTTCGGAGCTGGAGAAAATTACTTTTTTCTGTTACCCTTTCAACCTGTCGAAGCCCTAATGAAAAAGATAATAATTACCTTTGCAAAAAAATTCTTTGAAACGCAGAATAAGATACTGGCGCCTTATTTGGATCAGACATGACCTGCCAGCAGGTCTTTCCGTTTTTTTAGTTGCTTTACCTCTTTGTCTTGGTATTGCTTTAGCTTCTGGGGCTCCCCTATCTGCCGGTATTATTTCCGGAATAATTGGGGGGCTTGTTGTTGCTGTTATCAGCGGTTCCCAACTTGGTGTATCCGGGCCAGCAGCTGGTTTATCTACCATTGTAGCTGCAGCCATTCTATCTTATGGGGATTTCCGGATTTTTCTGCTGGCTGTTATTATTGCTGGAGCTTTCCAGATTTTATTGGGAGTATTAAAATTGGGTATTATTGCCAACTACTTTCCATCTGCTGTTATAAAAGGAATGCTTGCCGCTATTGGTATTATTCTGATTGGCAAACAAATTCCTGTTGCCCTTGGATATGACCAACCTGATTTCTGGAGTAGTGGCATGCTTGGTTTTGTAACCTCAAAAGATTTTTCAGGGAATATTCACAATTTCAACCTGCACACCACCCGTGGTGCCATCATTATTACCATCATCTCCCTTTTGGTATTGGTCCTTCTGCAATTACCCTCTGCAAAAAAATGGAAAGTTATTCCGGCACCTTTGATTGCTGTACTTATGGGTGTATTAGTAAATTTTATTTTCGAAAAATATTTCACCGGCATTTCACTTAAACATACACAGTTGGTCAACATTCCGGATAATATTTTCGGAAGTATTTCATTCCCGGATTTTTCTAAACTTTTTTCCAATGCCAACATCTGGAAAGATGGTATTATTATCGGACTCCTTGCATCTCTTGAAACATTACTTTGTGCAGAAGCCATCGACAAACTGGATAAGCAAAACCGGATTACACCGGTAAACCGTGAATTGGTAGCACAAGGTGTTGGTAATATGGCCTGTGGTTTTTTAGGTGGAATTCCAATGACGGCTGTAATTGTTCGGGGAGCAGCCAATATAGATGCTGGTGCCAGAACAAAATTATCAGCTTTTACCCACGGCCTGTTCTTATTACTTGCCGTAGTGGTTATCCCTTTTGCCTTAAATAAAATTCCTTATGCATCCCTTTCTGCTATTTTATTAATAACTGGCTTTAACCTGACCAAGCCAAAGCTTTACCGGAATATGTGGAGCCTCGGATGGAAACAATTTTTACCTTTTATTCTTACGATATTTATCATCCTGGTAACAGATCTGTTGATTGGTGTAACAGCCGGCTTGATTTTATCTGCTTACTACATTATACAAAATAATTTTAAAGAAGAATTTATCATCCAGCACAAGAAAAAGTATGAAACTGAAGTGTACAATATTAAATTAAACAGCAACGTCACATTTCTCAACAAAGTAAAACTGAAAGAAATACTGGAGAAAATTCCTGAATTTTCCGTTTTAACTATTGATGGAACTGAAAGTACATTTATTGATTATGATATACTGGAAATCATTAGTGCATATGAAACTAAAGCACATGACAGGCATATTGAAATTCACTTAATAGGAATAGAAAAAGTAAATACTGTTGCTGTACATTGATTTTTACTGAAACTTTTTTTAGTTTCAATTGTTATTAATAAAAAAGGCATGAAAGCACATTTCCTGATTAGCATTGTTGGCATTTTTTTGCTTTTATCCTGTGCTCAAAAAACATCCACTAACTCAAATACAAAATTGACGATGGAAAATAATAAACTTGAAATTAAAACCACCTCCATAACAGATAGTACAGAAATCGCCACTTTTGCCAACGGATGTTTTTGGTGTACTGAAGCTATTTTTGAAGAATTGGAAGGTGTCATCAGTGCCACTTCGGGTTATACAGGTGGACAAACTGAAAATCCGACTTACAAAGAAGTATGCAGTGGTGAAACCGGCCACGCCGAATGCTTGCAGATTATTTATGACCCAAAAAAAATTACTTATGATGAATTGCTGGAAGTTTTCTGGCAAACTCATGATCCTACTACACTAAACAGGCAAGGTGCTGATGAAGGCACCCAATACCGGAGTGGAATATTTTACCATACCCCGGAGCAAAAAGAAAAAGCAGAGAAATATAAAGCAGCTCTTGATAAAAGTGGCGCATTTGATAAACCTATTGTAACTGAAATTACCGCATTCTCAAAATTATATACAGCAGAAGATTACCATCAGCAATATTTTGAATTAAATAATAATACCAATCCCTATTGCCGGGTAGTAATACAACCTAAACTGGATAAATTCAGAAAAGTATTTGCTGAGAAATTGAAAAAACAATAATCTTTCCGGACAGAAAGCTATAACTTTTAAATAAATAACTATTCAAGTTTCGTATATCTAAGTTCCAATAGATTCAATGCATTGGCTTTAAAACCCTTTACATTGGGCTGAACAAGCCTCACCACTTTATCATACCAAAGTGGCACAACCGGTGCATCATTAATCATTACCTGGTCTGCCAATTGATAAAGTTTATAACGTAAAGAATCATTTGTTTCTTTTATTGCTTTTTCAAACAATGCATCAAACTCAGGATTATTATAACGGGTGTAGTTTGGCGGGGCCGGATTCTTAGAATAAAAAACAGAAAGATAGTTTTCTGCATCCGGGTAGTCCGCTATCCAGCTTCCCCTGAAAAAAGCTGCCCTTGAATTAGATGCCATATCGAGCAACAACGATTTTTGTACAACATCCACCTGAACCGGAATACCAGATTCTTCTAACTGCTTGGCAATAAAATTTGCCATATCTGCATATATAGCAATGGTCAAAAGTTTTACAGTTGGCATTCCTTTTCCATCCGGATAACCAGCTTCTTTTAATAACTGTTTTGTCTTTGCCGGATCATAATAGTAGCCTTTCACAACAGTTGAATCAAATGAAGGAAGCCCCATAGGTACAAAGCCGGATTCTGCAGGTGTACCAAGAGAATTACGGAGATATAATGTCATCTTTCGTCTGTCAAATCCATAATTTATTGCTTGCCTGATCTTTTTAGACCGCAATGCAGAATTCTTCATCAATACATTCGATGTATCAACCAAAATACCCAAATACTCAATATTTAAATAAGGGCTTGTTACCAATTCAATTTTTCCTTCCCATTTTTTTCGAAGTGTCCCTTTTTTTGTCAGCACTTCATCTTTAAACGATGCTTCAATATCATTTATAAACTCAAGCTCCTTTTGCCTGAATAATAAAAACTCTGTTGCCTTACTATCGTAAAAAGTAATTTTTATTCCCCCGAGATATGGCAGTTGATTACCGTTTTCATCTTTTTCAAAATAATTTTCATTTTTTTTCAAAACAAGTGCCTGTCCTTCTTCCCAGGCCATAAACCTGAAAGGGCCTGTACCAACCGGATGTCTTCTGAAATCAGTACCATATTCATTAACCGCCTCTTCGGCAACAACAGAACAATATTGCATAGATAGTATTCCAAGTATCGGATGATAAGGCCTCAATAATTTCAATTGAAAAGTTGAATCATCCAAAGCTTTAAATGGCATGGTAGTATCTACTTTCCGGTTAAATATCCATGCCCCGGGGCTGGCCACTTTTTTATCAATTATTCTGTTCAAACTATAAACTACATCAGCGGCAATCATCTTTCTTCCTTTACCATTTTTAAATATGGCGTCATCATGAAAAAACACATCCGTCCGGAGGTGAAAAGTATAAATGGTTCTGTCATCAGAAATAGCCCAGCGGAGTGCCAAAGAAGGAACAATATGCAGGCTGTCATCAATTTCTACCAACGTATTAAATAGCTGGTGAGCCGGCCACATTGTAGCCTGGCTTTTTGCAAAGGCCGGGTCCAGAGTAGGAATACCTGAGAACTCATTATAATGAAATATATTTTTCTCATTGCCTGACTTGTTATAACAGGCAATAATTTGCAACAGAGAAATTATGCAAATGATGTAAAATAAAATACTTTTAACTTTCATGATTAGTATCAAACCTTAAATTTACACTAACAAAACAAATCACCGTGAAATACGTTAGTTGGTTTATTTATATTTCTTACTCGTTCCTGTTAATAATTACTTTAAGTCTTCCGGCAAGTACCTGTGCCCAACCATTGAATCAAAAAAATAAATTCACTATACAGGATACACTGAGAGGGAGTATTACTCCGGAAAGAGCCTGGTGGAATGTTGTTTCCTATAACATTTTTGTTCTACCAGATATCAATACGAAAACAATAAGTGGCTGGAACCAGGTTTCTTTTGATATAAATGAAGGCGGTAAAAATAAAAAGATGCAGATTGATCTGCAGCAGCCACTAGTAATTGACAGTATCATTTTTAATAATCACTCTGTCCAATCATTCAGTCGAAATGGCAATGTATATATAATTGATTTTGCTGACTACGAATTTATTTCTGCCCGGGCTTCTTTAGATAAACATCATCCTGTTATTTTAAATAGTATAAAAATATTTTATCATGGCAAACCCCGTGAAGCCACCCGTCCGCCATGGAATGGAGGATGGATATGGGAATCTGATGAAAAAGGCCGGCCTTGGATGACAGTTGCCTGCCAGGGTTTGGGTGCAAGTGTTTGGTACCCTTGCAAGGATCATCAGAGTGATGAACCAGACCAGGGTGCCCTTATTCAAATAAAAGTACCTGATACTTTAGTTGCAGTTGCAAATGGAAGATTGTATTCAAACGATGATCAGCATAATGGAACGATGCTGTACAC
>JBARSW010000449.1:0-4244 GCA_049644925.1 Chitinophagaceae bacterium
ATGATTTTAGCAACAACATTAACCGGAGGTTCTATTTACGACTTTAAAGTACCTGGCCTGGATGGTAGCGATATTGATTTTTCCAGCTTTAAAGGAAAAAAAATAATGATAGTAAATACTGCTTCCAAATGCGGTAATACACCTCAGTATGCAGAATTAGAGAAGCTGTATGAAAACTATAAAGACAAACTGGTGATTGTTGGTTTCCCTGCCAATAATTTTGGCGAACAGGAGCCTGGATCCAATGCTGATATAAAAGAATTCTGTACCAAAAACTATGGCGTTACTTTCCCCATGGCAGAAAAAGTGTCGGTGAGAGGAGATGATATACATCCTTTATTCAAATACCTGGTAGAGCAATCCAAAGAAATGGCGAAGACTTTGCCAGCAGATAATTCAAAAGATATTGTTTGGAAAAGATTTCTGCAAGATCCTGTTATCTGGAACTTTACTAAATTCCTTTTGGACGAAAACGGGAAACTGGTTGCAGTGTTTCATCACAAGTCTAATCCAATGAGTGAGGAAGTGTTGAAATGGCTCAACTAATGAATTTTTTTAAAATTTAAATACGAAAGCGATTCAGATATTTTGAATCGCTTTCGTATTTACAGAAAGTTTATTTTCGCCATTCATGCAATTCACCGACATTATAGGTCAATCCGAAGTAAAACAACAACTGGCAGAACTGGTACAGCATAACCGCCTCAGCCATGCTTTATTATTTTTAGGAAAAGAAGGAAGCGGTTCTTTATCGCTGGCATTAGCATTTGCACAATATATTGTTTGCGAAAAAGTAAATGGTCGACAGTCAACAGTCAACAGTCAGCCGTCGGGGCCATCTTTATTCGGAGAACCAGAACCCCAACCCTCAAACCTAAAACCTCAAACTGATTCATGCGGTGTCTGTCCGGCATGTTTAAAGGCCGCCCAACTTGTTCACCCGGATATTCATTTCTCCTATCCAACGGTAACAAAGAAAGCCGGAGAAAAACCAACGGCAAAGGATTTTATTACTGAATGGAGAGATTTCATCAAACTTAGTCCTTACGGAAATTTGTTTGACTGGATTGAAGAGATTAAAGAAAAAGAAAACAGCCAGGGAAAAATAACAGCAGAAGAATGTAACGACATTATTCGCAAACTAAGTTTGAAAAGCTTTGAGAGTGAATACAAGGTTCTTATTATGTGGATGCCGGAGATGCTGGGAACAGAAGGTAACAAATTATTAAAGCTGATTGAAGAGCCGCCACCAAATACCCTATTCATTCTTGTGTCGGAAAATGAAGCTCAGATATTACAAACCATTGTTAGCCGTTGTCAGTTAATTAAAATTCCGGCACTCACCACCTCTGAAATACAGGAAGCACTTATCAGTCGCAATAAAACTGAACCGGCAATTGCCCTGCAGGTAGCCAGTGTATGTGAGGGAGATTACCGGGAAGCATTGCAGTTGGTACAACATGCAGATGAAGACTGGCAAGCCTTACTCCGGGAATGGCTCAATGCTATCTTGAAATCTGGTCCGGTGGCACAATCAAAATGGGTGGAAGAAATAAGCCGGCTCGGCAGGGAAAAGCAAAAGCAATTTCTGCGCTACTTTAATCACCTGCTGGAACAGGCTATCCATTATAGATTAATGGGCGAAAGCTACATAATTGGTGAAAAAGAGAGGGATTTTGCCGTAAGATTGAACAAAATAGCCGGAATTGAACAACAACAGGCCATTATTGAGGAATTAGACAAGGCCAGTTATTATATAGAACGCAATGCTCATGGCAAAATGCTTTTTCATGCCCTGACCATTAAACTATACCATATCATTCAGGACAAAATTGTATTTTTGGAAAAATGAGGAAAGTGAGTGGTGAAAAGTGAAAGGTGAATAAGAACCTGAAAGTTGAGAATTTCTACAATGCTTCGTTTGTTTTTTAAAATATAATCGTCTCACAAACATCGGACTATGGCTATTATAGCCCAATAGAATTACCGAATGTACAAGAGTGATTATCAATTTCTCTTCCACTGGAAGAAAAATTAATAACAATCCCGCTAATTGCAGGATGCAACAGAAGCTCAATAGAATTACTACAGCTGGGTTTATTATCTTTCCTCATCCCGATAGCTATCGGGAACTAATTATTAACCTGTCTGCCGAATGGTAGATTTTTAATTATTCATTACATAAATGAGTTGTACAAGTTGCAGTACCACTAGTAACGGTAAACCGGGGGGATGTCAAAGTAACGGCGGATGCAGTACCGGCGGATGTAACCGCATGAACACTCATGACTGGCTTCACAACCTGCCAATGAGTGATTTTGCCAGTGCCTGTAAAGTAATGGAAGTTAGTTTTAGCCAGGGTACACGGAAAGATTTTTTTAGAAATCCGACATTACAACCATTTGAAAAAGGCGATTTGATTGCCGTAGAAGGTATAAGTGGTTTTGATGTAGGAGAAGTTTCTTTAACAGGAGAAATTGTTCGCCTGCAGATGAAGAAACGAAACATTAAAGAAGATAACCCGGAAATGAAAAAAGTATTACGGACGGCTACCGACCGTGATATTGACACCTGGAAACAAAACAAAGCAAGGGAACCGGAAGCCGTGATTCGCAGCAGGGCTATTGCCAGGCAATTGAAACTGGATATGAAAATAAGCCAGGTAGAGATGCAGGCAGATGGACGAAAAGCAACTTTTTTTTATATTGCTGATGGTCGGGTGGATTTCAGGGAATTGATAAAAGTGTATGCCTCAGAATTTAAAGTGAAGGTAGAAATGCGGCAAATTGGTGCCAGGCAAGAAGCTGGTAAAGTGGGTGGAATTGGAAGTTGCGGCAGAGAACTTTGTTGCAGCACCTGGTTAACAGATTTTAAATCCGTTAATACAGCTGCGGCCCGTTACCAGAATTTATCTATCAATCAAACGAAACTCAGCGGACAATGCGGACGGCTGAAATGTTGTTTGAATTATGAACTGGATACGTACTTGGATGCGTTGCAGGGTTTTCCTGATAACTGCGATGTATTACAGGTAGCAAAAGGGAATGCCTTCCTGATTAAAAAAGATATTTTTAAAAACCTGATGTGGTACACATTGCCCGACAGCAATAAGCAGTATCCATTGAGTATTGAACGGGTTCAAAAAATAAAATCATTGAACCAACAGGGAATAAGACCGGATGAACTTGAGCCGGTAGAAGTAACTTCCAGTAAACCAAAAGAAGCAGAACCGGAATTTGTAGAACTGGTAGGACAAATAAGTTTGCGAAGTCTTGATAAAGCGGCAGAAAAGAAACGGCGACAAAATCAACCTGGTAATCAGTCCGGAGGACAAAGAGGACAAAGGCCACAACAGAAACAACAAGGACAAGGTGGAAATCAATCCGGAGGATCTGGGGTACAACAAGGTGGTGGACAGCAACAAGGAAGGCAACAACGAAACCAACAAGGTGGTAATCAACAACGACCAAACAATCCAAACAGGAATCAACAAGGCGGAAATCAACAAAGGCCAAATAACCCTAACAGGAATCAGGGGAATCAACAGCGGCCGAATAATCCGAATCAGGGGAAGAACCAGTAGTAAAATGTTTTATACAAAATGTGTTATACATTTTGTATAATTTTCTTGATGTGTTGGTTACAGTAAATTACAGTAGCGACAAACCATGGTGTTCCAAAAAATTAAATATTAAGGAGAGTAAATTGAATTGAATTTTATATCCCCAACGCCCTGTAAATAGCATCCTGTATCTTACCTCTTATACCCAATTGTGACAATTTTCCATTATCTCTTGTAGGAAATACCCGGTTGGATAAAAATACATACACAAGGTCATACTTCGGGTCCACCCACACACAGGTTCCGGTAAAGCCGGTATGACCAAATGCTTCTGGCGAAGCTAACAGAGAAGGATATGGGTCTTTTCTAAGAGTATTATCTTTTTCCGGTTTATCAAAACCCAAACCACGACGACTAACATTACTACTGTAAGAAGTAAACAGCTTTATTGTTTCCGGTTTCAGGTATCTCTCGCCATTCAACTCGCCACCATTCAAAATCATCTGATATAATAAGGCCATATCGTAAGCATTGGAAAATAATCCGGCATGACCAGATACTCCTCCAAACATAGAAGCTCCTTCATCATGCACATCGCCCCTGGTTGTTTGCTGGCGGAAATGTTTTTCCGTTTCGGTAGGTACTAAATAATCCAATTGAAACCTGTTTCGGGGTTTAAACC
>JBARSW010000450.1:0-2334 GCA_049644925.1 Chitinophagaceae bacterium
AAGATGCCATCCGTGAAGCCGGCTTTGAACCGCAACTGCGCAACCAGCAGTATGAGTGGAGAGAGCTGCCAGAAAACATCGAAGAACAAATTATTAATTATTAAGCCCATGCTTCGACAAGCTCTGCATGACAACTTCTTTTGGAAATTGTTGTCGCCCTGAGTTTGCCGAAGGGTGATTTTTGAAAACAATTTAATTAATGAAAAAAATATTTCCCTGGTTCAGAAAAATTGCCTTTGCAGAAGGTGTTTCGTTTTTTGTATTATTATTTATAGCCATGCCGCTTAAATACTTTGGCGGGTTGCCCATGGCCGTTACCGTTGTCGGAAGTTTGCATGGCGCTTTATTTGTTGCGTTTATGATCCTGGCTTATATGGTAAAAGAACAGTACAACAAACCATTAAGCTGGGGGGTAAAAGCATTCCTCGCTTCTATTATTCCCTTTGGCACATTTTATATGGATAAGGAGTGGAAGAAAGAAGAGGAAGCTGCCATGATAAATTAAAATTATTTTATTGTAAGTTAGTCTCCGATTGTCTGTTCTGAAATAGGTTAACGGCTTTATTTTCCATTACAACGAAATAACGTTACCAGCGGTTTTGTCCTTCTATAAATTGCATACCGCTTTACAACAATAATCATTCTGCTGGGTGCATTTAAAATTTTCGCTACAGCAATTCTATCTAATGTCAATTTTTACCGCAGAGAAGTAAGAAAAAGAGGGCTCGCAGAGACTCTCATCGTAGACTCAGCGATCTCCTGCTCTTAACATTAAAAAAATACAGCGACAATTTTAAAAGCACCCATACTGCTTTGCCTTCATTCACTTTGTGTGTATATTTATAGTATGACAATTGGTTTTTTCACAAACTGACGTTGGCTGCAACTTGTATGATACAACCTATACTTTTGACCTTGACATTATTTTCGACAATATTCTCATTATTTGGATGTAACTCGGAACGGCCTGATGAAAAGAAAGAAAATAATACTCATATTATTGACACAACAAAATTCTATCCAGTAAATAGCAGAGATACATTACAGTCGATATATTTTGAAACATCAAAATTTCTTTGGCTGACCTTAGTTCCTAAGTCTGGCCAAGCTGAAACAAAGCAAAGAGAATTTATACGCATCATTGAAAAACTAGACAGAGAAATCAGGGGAAATGCCAAGGCAAATTGGGATGAGCAATTTATACTTCTTGCAAATATGCTTCGAGATAGCCTTATAGAATCAAGTACATTTCCCAAAGAAATAACTGATGAAATTAGGAATGATATTGATAGCTTGACACGAAGCCCAGATGAGTTATTTCTGGATGACGACATCTACAACCGGATTACTCGGAGAATTGTTGAGTGGTATTGGCGTCACAAAGAGCCGATAAAACATTCGGAAAATATAAATCTAAAAAGATAAAGCTGCAGTCAACAAGAGGTCCGTCAGCGGGAGGCAACGAATATTAACTCTTCTTAGTGCTGTCTCGTCATTAAATAAGTTGCAAATTATCCGCACACAGTATAAAATGAACAAATAATGAAAATATTAATTACCGGTGCCACCAATGGAATGGGAAAAGGAGTGGCGAAAATATTGGCAGGAATGGATAACCCCGTTCATGAAATAATCCTGCTTTGCAGATCTGAAAAACTGGGTGTAGAAACAATTAAAGAACTTGAAAACTCCACTGGTAATAAAAAACTTTCCTTAATAATATGCGACCTGGCAAAACTCAAAGATGTCCGGGCTGCCATTAACGAGATACAAAGCAAACATAAGTTTCTGGATGGTATATTCATAAATGCCGGGCTAGGTTATGCTGCCAAACGGGTAGCAACAGAAGATGGAATGGATTCACATTTCCAGGTAAATTATTTATCACAGTTTATGCTGACGTTAAATTTGCTGAACCTGTTGGAAAATGCTGAAAATGGCGGAAGAATCATCTTTAATGTAACCAGGGGTGGTAAAATATTCTGGGATGACCTGCAATTGAAAAATAAGTGGAGTTATATAAATGGCATTCAACAGGCAATGGTAGCCAAACGAATGTTTTTAGTTAAGCTGCATAATTTGCATAGGGCACTAAATGGCTCAAAAATATCTTTTATTGGTTTTGAAATATCAAAAACAGTGTGGAGTAACCAGCTTAATATTATCCCTTCTTTTATGAGAACAATGGCCACCCTGATGAAGTTTTTAGGAAAATTTATTTCAATTGAAAAATGCGGTGAGATAATGGCTCCTTTATTTACCGAAAATCAAATAGAAAGTCTTAAAAAGTCCGGTAAGTTTATCACTTGGAAGAACAATAATTTTATAGAGCTT
>JBARSW010000451.1:0-13302 GCA_049644925.1 Chitinophagaceae bacterium
TGTGGATTAGAACCAGATGAAAGTGTGATGCATGGTGGTGACTATGGCCCTTACCGTCAGAGTGAAAGAAAAGAAAGCTATCATCAATATGCAGCACAGTTGGTAAAAGAAGGTTTTGCATATTATGCATTCGATACACCGGAAGAGCTGGAAAAAATGCGGCATGATTTCAGAACGGAACAAAACCCTTCTCCGCAATACGATCATACCATCCGGATGAAAATGCGGAATTCTCTGACCTTGTCAAATGAGGATGTAAAAAGTTTATTGGATGCCGGAACAAAATATGTAATCCGGATTAAAATGCCGGAGCATGAAACGATTTCTTTTAATGACATGATTCGCGGCGAAGTTCATTTTGATACCTCACTGGTGGATGATAAAGTTTTATTGAAAGCAGATGGTATGCCCACTTATCACCTGGCTGTGGTAGTGGATGATTACCTGATGAAAATTTCTCATGCCTTTCGTGGTGAAGAATGGTTGCCTTCGGCTCCTGTTCATATTCTATTATGGAAATATTTATTTGGATTAGAAAATATGCCTGAATGGGCACACTTCCCCCTGATATTGGGCCCCACTGGAAAATTAAGCAAAAGAGACGGAGCCAAATTTGGATTCCCTGTTTTTGCCATGAACTGGAAAGATCCTAAAACAGAAGAACTGACAGAAGGATTTAAGGAAAAAGGATTTTTACCGGAGGCATTCATCAATCTGCTGGCATTACTTGGCTGGAATGATGGCGGTGAGCAGGAAATTTTTTCGAAAGAAGAATTGATAGAAAAATTCTCTATGGAAAGAGTGCATAGTGCCGGTGCAAAATTTGATTATGAAAAAGCTAAATGGTTCAATCATGAATGGATTAAGAAGTTTGAAGTTTCTGGTTTAAGGTTTGAAGTTAAACGGCTGCTTGAATCAAATAGTATTACAATTCCCAATGAAGTTTTACTTGATAAAATAATCGAACTGGTTAAAGACAGGTGTACATTGCTGACTGATTTTGTTCAACAATCATCCTTCTTCTTCAAAGCTCCGGAACAGCTGGATGTAGATGCAGTGAAACCAAAATGGAATGAAACCAAAAAACTTTTTTTCGTTGAACTGATTCGTAATTACCAGTTATCACCAGACTGGCATGCACACACACTGGATAATAATTTTAAAGAAATAGCATCGGTAAATGATCTTAAACCAGGAGAACTGATGCTGCCATTCCGCATTATGCTGGTAGGTGGAAAATTTGGCCCGGGTGTTTTTGAAATTGCAGAATTATTGGGCAAATCAGAAACATTAAAAAGGATTGATTTTGCCTTGAAACATTTCTAACCCACTTTTTTTATCATATCTATTACCGGTAATAAAACAGATGCTCCTGCTGACTCAATCATTTTCATATCTGCAGAAGAAAGATGAAATAATCCTGATGTATTATCTTGTACATGAGCCACCGTTCTTATTCCGGGAATAATAGTTGATACCTTATCATAACTCAAAATATAACTGAGTGCAAGCTGGGTTTTTGTGCAATTATATTTTTTACATAATTCCCAAACTGGACCAAGTGCATCGTTACAGGTTTTGATAATTTCTGGGGTCAGTCTTTTTTGACGATGATCATTGGCGGGAAAAGATACGCCACTATCAAATTTACCTGTTAAAAGTCCAAACTGTAAAGGCATGCGGGCAATGATACCATAACCTTTTTCACCGGCATCTTTCACCACCGGCAAACTTTTTTGATTCAGTAAATTCAAAACCAGTTGAAATCCATGTCCCAGATTATTATCCAGCATATATTTTACTTCCGCAAAAGGATCAAATGTATTTAGTGATAATCCCCAGTAACGGATTTTTCCCTGTTGTTGCAATAGCTGCATTGCTTCAATACATTCGCCCTGTTGTAAATGTTCTACCCTTGCCGTATGTAACTGGTAATAATCAATGGTGTTTCTTTTTAAAAGGCTTAGCGATTTTTCACAGGCCGCAAGGATGTACGCTTTTGAATAATCTACCGTAAACTTTTCATCTCTGGCAACATTTCCAACTTTTGAAGCAATGATTACATCCTTTCTTTCACCAATTGTTTTACCAAGCATTTCCTCAGAATGACCTAATCCATAAATATCTGCCGTATCAAAAAAATTAATTCCCGCATCTAAAGATTCATGAATAGCTTCTGTTGAAATCCTGTCATCCACTTCGCCCCATCCAATGGCTGTCTTACCAATCATGGTACCACCACCAATTGCCCAGGCGCCAAACCCGATTTCGCTTACCATAAGATCTGTAGTTCCGAATTTCCTGTATTGCATATACTAATTTAGGAAGCATTAGTTGAAACGGCGTAATTTTGCCACTTAATATTTTCCGATATGAGCCGACCCATACGAGTTTTAGTTGCCAAAGTAGGTTTGGATGGCCACGACCGTGGTGCCAAAGTAATAGCTACCGCTTTAAGAGATGCAGGTATGGAAGTAATTTATACCGGCCTTCGCCAGACACCTGAAATGGTGGTAAATGCAGCGCTGCAGGAAGATGTAGATGCTATTGGTATCAGCATACTTTCCGGGGCACATAATACTGTTTTTCCAAAAGTTAAAGCATTGATGAATGAAAAAGAAATGAACGATGTGTTACTTACCGGAGGAGGCATTATTCCCGATGAAGATATTAGTGAGCTCAATAAAATTGGCGTTGGAAAACTTTTTCATCCCGGCACCAATACACATGAAATAGCAGATTATATCTCCGGATGGGTAAAGGAGCACAGGAGTTTTTAAAATCATCCATTTCAAAAATTTGCATAAAAAGCCGAGTTGTCCCGGCTTGAAGTGATAGCAATTCACAACTATCTACTAAGAAGTGAAAACCGGGTTCATCAAATATCAGGTAGTGTTAACCGTTTTCTTTTTGAATAAATTCTTATTCCTGCAACCACAATTATACAGATAGCCAGGTTAACATTATAATCCAGCATTGAATTTTTTAGCAGCAGGTAAACAATTCCTCCGATAGCACAGGCGGTAGCGTATAACTCTCCTTTCTTCAATAAATTTGGAATTGCATTACATAGAATATCTGCAATAAGGCCGCCAAATGTGGCAGTGATTACTCCCATTGCCAGAGCATACACATCATTCAATCCGTTTCTTAATCCTACTTCAATACCCCATGCGGTATATAAACCAATACCGAGTGCATCCGTAAAGAAAATAGTCCGGTGAAATTTATTTACATTATCCTTCAGCAAGAAAGAAACTACGGTTCCCGCAAAAATCAATGCCAGTGCCACATTATCATTGATCCAGTTTACAGGACCAACACCAATCAGTAAATCCCTTAATGTACCGCCTCCATAGGCTGTTACAAAGGCCAATACGATCCCTCCAAATACATCCATTTTAACGGCTCTTGCTTTAAGCGAACCGGACAAAGCAAAAATTACAATACCTGCATAGGTTATACCTTCAAGAAAAGTCATAGTCTGAAATAAATATCTAAATAATCCTGCAAAGAAATGTCTTTATCTTCGGTTCTCAATTCAAAAAATATGAACTCTCCCACCCTGCTTGCCATTTTAGAAAACGGGATTTTAACCCTTATGATCAACCGCCCCGATAAATTAAATGCATTGAACAAAGATGTGTTTAACGATTTAAATAAAGCATTGGATGAAATAGAAAAAAATCCTGCCATCAAATCAGTTATCATTACCGGTGCCGGACCCAAAGCCTTTGTGGCTGGTGCAGATATTTCAGAATTTGCCGGATTGGATAAGGAACAGGCTATGGCTATGGCTAAAAGAGGACAGGATACTTTTGCAAGAATTGAAAACTCAGCTAAACCAATAGTTGCTGCTGTCAATGGTTTTGCCCTCGGAGGTGGATGCGAGTTAGCGATGAGTTGCCATTTTCGGGTGGCGGCAGAAAATGCAAAATTTGGCCAGCCCGAAGTAAATCTTGGTTTGATACCCGGCTATGGTGGCACACAAAGATTAGTACAATTGATTGGCAAAGGAAAAGCAATGGAAATGCTGATGAGTGCCCATATGATAGATGCTGCTGAAGCAAAACAACTGGGGCTGGTGAATTATGTTACCACTGCTGAAACTCTATTGGAACACACAAAAAAAATACTCGGCATAATAAATTCAAAAGCTCCGCTGGCAGTGGCAGGTTGTATTAAAGCAGCCAATGCAGTATTTGATGAGACAAAAAATGGCTATGCAATAGAAATTGAAGAATTTGGAAACACTTTTGCCACAGAAGATATGAAAGAAGGTACTGCAGCTTTCCTGGAAAAAAGATTGGCAAACTTTACCGGTAAATAAAATTTAATTAAAATATTCATCCGCAAACACCCGTATCACTTTTACAAAACGGCTCTTATAATATTTTCCCAAAGGGCTTATCACCACGCCATTTGCTTTTCCGGATGAAGAGTGAATAAAATACAGTGTATCATTCCGAACACTTTCTACCATACCCATATGTCCCACTTTCCTGATCTTAATATTGGTGCCGGTAAATAAAACAAGATCCCCGGGTTTAGATTCTTCAACCGCTATTTCTTTACCATAATGAGTAAAGTCTACAGAAGAACGGGGTACGGCTATATTAAAATGGCTGAACACATAGGTTATGAACCCGGAGCAATCAAACCCTTTTTCCGGATTGGCGGAGGCATAGCGATACGGTACACCAATTAATGTTCGGGCAAAGGCAACTACAGAATCCGGTAGAACAATATCGTTGTTTGTTACTGTTATAACCTGTTCGGGTTCTGCATCAATAGATCTTTCAGATGTTTTGCCTGTAGCAATATTCACTATCAAAACATCTTCATCTGGAAATCCTATCGGACAAATTCTCTGAATATTATTCTGTCCGTTTAAACCAATTACAATAGTGCTTAAAAAGAAAAGGCGGATAAATAATGAATTCTTTACCATACAGTGTTAATCTTCTTCCACCAGCTTATCAGCAATAAGGTATGCCGAAACACCCATGATATTGTCGTCTCCTTTCGAATCCTCCAGGTAAACAGTAAAAGAAGAGATAGTGGTTGCATCAAATGTCAGAATCCTTTTTCTGCCCACACTTGTACCATTTACTTCGCCAACCACTTTTTTCCCATTATGCATTACAATACTGAACTTACGGATGCTTTGTCCCTGGTGTATGGCTTCCCTTAAAATGATGCAATTAATTTTTGCGGGTTGCGGAAGCTCCACAATAAAATTCTGCAAATTGATACTATAGGTTTTTGAAGCAGGGTCCAGTGTTTTAACGCTTATATCATTATCCGGAAAATCATTTCGGGTAAACTGGTAATAGGTATTTGCCTGCTTTAATAAATTTACACCGAAGCTTTCGTCCCGTAGTTTTTTAAACCCAGTTAATGCAGCAGCATCATTTTCATGAATCAATCCCCTTCTATCGGGCGGTACATTCAACAAGAGATTGGCACCACGGCCAACCGATTTTAAATAAAGTTCGAATAATTTTTCCGGGGATTTTACTTTATCATTTTCGTTTTCATGCCAGAACCAACCGGGTCTTATACTTACATCACACTCAGCCGGTATCCATAATTTTCCATTATAATTCCCCCGATTCAATGTATCTGTTGATGGCGCCCCGGCTCCTCTTTTATATCCAGCGGTATCTAAAAAATTCCAGTTGGTATTTCCGGCAAAACCATTTTCATTCCCCACCCATCTTATATCTGGACCAATATCACTAAAAACAACAGTACGGGGTGAATACTGACGGACAGTATTTTCAAATCTTCGCCAATCATACACCTGTCTTTTTCCATTGGGTCCTTCCCCATTGGCACCATCCCACCAGAGTTCCCATACCGGCCCATAGTTTTGAAATATCTCTTTCATCATTCCCACAAAAACATCATTGTATTTGGGTGTGCCATAATCAGGATGGTTCCTGTCCCAGGGAGAGAGGTACACCCCAAACTTCAACCCGTATTCTTTGCAGGCTTGTGATAATTCTTTCAACACATCTCCTTTCCCTTCTTTCCATTTGCTTTCTCTTACGGTATGTTTTGAAAATTTACTGGGCCAAAGGCAAAAGCCATCATGATGTTTGGCTGTAATAATTATACCTTTTGCTCCTGCTTCTTTTGCCACTTTGCACCACTGGCGGCAATCTAATTCAGCAGGATTAAACAAATCTTCTGGTTCCGTTCCTTCACCCCATTCTTTGTCAGTAAATGTATTGGGACCAAAATGCATAAACAGGTAATACTCTGTTTCATGCCAGGCGAGTTGCTTCTTAGAAGGCAAAGGCTGCTGAACTATATTTTGAGCCATCAGGGAAGTGGCACCTGTCAGCAGACAGATTAAAATGACAAGCTGCTTCATATATTCAATGTTACGATTATTCTACCAAAGAAAATAAAACAAAAGCTGTTTTCATTGATAGTATAAGTCATCGACCGAACAGCCCATTTCCGTTACCTTTGCTGCCAAATTTTACCTAATAAAATCAAGTTTATATGGAATTCAGAATTGAAAAAGACACAATGGGAGAAGTAAAAGTTCCCATAGATGCCTACTATGGTGCACAAACCCAACGCAGTATTGATAATTTTAAAATTGCCCAGGATATCAACCGGATGCCCAAAGAAATTATTAAAGCATTTGCTTATCTGAAGCATGCGGCTGCACTTACCAACCAGGATGCAGGGGTGTTAACCAAAAAGAAAGCTACGCTTATTGCAAAAGTGTGTAAAGAAATTCTGGATGGAAAACTGGATGATTTTTTTCCTTTGGTAGTTTGGCAAACAGGAAGCGGCACCCAAAGTAATATGAACGTAAACGAAGTAGTTGCTTACCGCGGCCATGTACTGAATGGAGGACAACTGGCTGATAAAGACAAATACCTTCATCCAAATGATGATGTGAATAAATCACAATCTTCCAATGATACATTCCCGACAGCTATGCATATAGCAGCTTATAAAATACTGGTGGAGACAACAATACCCGGAATAATAAAGCTGAGGGATACATTAGCTAAAAAGAGCAAGCAATTTATGAAAGTGGTAAAGATTGGCCGTACTCACTTTATGGATGCCACACCATTGACAGTTGGGCAAGAATTCAGTGGCTATGTTTCGCAATTGGACCATGGATTAAGAGCTATAAACAATAGCCTGGCACATCTAAGTGAACTGGCTTTAGGCGGTACTGCTGTTGGTACAGGAATTAACACCCCTCCAAATTATGATGTGAATGTGGCAAAACATATTGCTAAACTCACCAAACTGCCTTTTAAAACTGCTGAAAATAAATTTGAAGCACTGGCCGCACATGATGCAATTGTTGAAGCTCATGGTGCTTTAAAAACAGTGGCAGTAAGTTTAATGAAGATCGCCAATGATATCCGTATGCTCTCCTCAGGACCCAGAAGTGGTATTGGTGAATTATTTATTCCGGATAACGAACCTGGGTCTTCCATTATGCCGGGAAAAGTTAACCCTACTCAATGTGAAGCACTAACAATGATTGCAGCACAGGTAATGGGTAATGATGTAGCCATTGGCATAGGCGGCTCTAATGGTCATTTTGAATTGAATGTTTTTAAACCGGTTATGATATACAACTTTCTGCATAGTGCAAGATTAATTGGTGACGGCTGTGTTTCTTTCAATGATAAATGTGCTGTAGGCCTTGCACCAATAGAAGCAAATATTAAAAAGCATGTTGACAATTCATTGATGCTGGTTACTTCATTGAATACTAAGATTGGATATTACAAGGCTGCAGAAATAGCTCAAAAAGCACATAAAGAAGGAACAACATTGAAAGAGATGGCAGTTAAATTAGGCTATGTAACACCTGAGCAGTTTGATGAGTGGGTGGTACCTGCAAATATGGTGGGTAAGCTTTAATTGGAATTAATCGTAAAAATACCAGGCAATAAAGAGAAGAAGTACTGATTCTTCTCTTTTTGTTTGTCCAATACTTCTCAAATATTGCTTTTGTATATACTTTCACAATAGAAAATATCCAATTCCTTTATTCTTAAATCCAGGTCTATGAAAAACAATGACCAACCGTCGCTTTACGTTAGAATGCAGCCCGTAATACCGGAAAAACAATTGTCCGGACCTGCAAAAAAACAAACTTCTTTTTACCCTTACTTAAAGGCAATATTAACAGAAACGCTGAAACCTTTTTCAGGAGGTAAAGTAATTTCTATGTTTAATGGAGAAAGCAATAATAACCTTTCCATAAGCTAAAAATAACTGGTGTATTTGAAATAATTAGAGACTTAACGATGCCGATTATACAAATTTATTTAGTCCAAAGGGTTCTGTATAACTGAATGCATATCGGCATTATCCCGGGATTATTTCGGCCTATTTTAAAATTTCATTTGGTATAATAAGAAAATATTTCCCTGAGCATTCTTAAAAAAAAGACCCCCGGATTTCGGGGGTTTTTGCTTTCCATTTTTGCAAGGTTGCTGATCATCTTTTTATCAGTTTTTCAATCTGCATTTCCTGCTCATTTCCATTTATTAGTTTGATAAAATAAACACCTGGTTTGAGAGTGGAAATGTTAACTCTGATTTCATTTTTGAAAGTGGTTTCTTCCTTTAATATTATTCCGTTTAAATTATACAACTGTATCCTTAATGGTTTTCTGATTTCTTTTTTTCCTTGTATAATAATATAATCTGCAGCAGGGTTGGGATAAATCCGTACCAGGTCATTTACCTGTTGTGGTTTTACCCGGTTATCTGTTATTGGCAGAGTAATCCCTGTATAGGTAAATTTCAGAATTTGTCCCGGGTTATCCAGTGTGGTTGTGTAACCTGAACTGGGACCTGATGTAGCTCCTGAGTTATCTGTAATAACATAAAACTCGGTTCCGTTAGAATTAATGGCAATATCCCTGAACCGGTTAGTGGTGTTCCAATATTCAACTTCACTGCCAGGAATTGTTAACCCATCGGCACTTAATTTATAACGAAGCACACTTCCTCTTTTCAAACTGGTTATTAATAGCGAATTAGCCCAACCGGGTATGCCACCTGTTCCTTTTGTGTAAATATCAAGACTGGACGGTGCTGTTGTTGGCCAGCAGATAAAATAATTTCCTGAACAGGCAGGATCCTGAAAATTATACCCATTAGCAACAGTATACAATGTTTTTATAGGTGGTGTAAAATCAGGATGACTATATGAACTCTCCTGGTATTGTGGAACCGAAGCCGGAATGGTATAATCACTGTAAGAAAGTGAACCGCAAGATGGAGAAGAGGAGGAAGCCCACTCTCCGTAAACATAAGCACTGTTATCATTATATCCGGCCACTCTTGGCCATCCGTAATTTTTACCTGCCTGAATAAGATTTATTTCATCATCTGTTTTTGGACCATGTTCATCCGCATATAATTTTCCATCGGAAGCAAATACAATGCCCTGTGGATTGCGGTGGCCGTATGAAAATATATGACTTCTTGCCGCCGCTTCAGGGCCCGCACCATCCGGATCAATCAATGGATTATCTGCCGGAATACTTCCGTTAAGATTCATTCTTAATATTTTTCCCTGGTATTTTGAAAAGTCATTGGCAGTTATTTCTGCAGTTGTCGGCAGATCAAGCGAACGAACAAGGCTGCACATATTACCAAATTGATTATTGCCCTGGTCGCCAATGGTATAATATAATTTACCATCCGGGCCAATTTTTAATCTTCCCGAATTGTGATCATTACTTCCTGATAACCCTGTAATCAAATCAAGAGCAGAAGCTGGATTTAAAACCCAGGTTGTCCCTATCGTATAAGTATAACGGGTAATTTTTGTTCTTCGCTGAACACCGGCACCCGGGTCATTATCATAAGTATATGCCAGGTAAACAAAATCTTCATTAGAACCGAGTCCGAAATTGGGATGGATGGCAAGTCCCATCAAACCATCCTGACCACCCGATTGGTATACAACTGAAGTCAAAGTCAGTACCGTCCTCCTTCCACCATTCACAGGACTAACCACAACCACTCTTTTTCCAACTCTTTCGGTTACCCATAAAGAATCATTGGAACCGTAAGTTATTTCATAAGGGAAATTAAATGTTGATGCAGGGACTAACGCCGTGGAGCTAAATGGTTCTCCCTGGGAGCTAACTTTTTTGCATAGGAGTAATGCCGAAAATAAAAATAGGAATGCCTGCCAAAATTTTGGTTTAATCATAATTGGATTTATCATTAAAAATAATAATTACGTTCAATCTGGGCAATAGTGGATTTACTCTGAAAAGATACAGGGTATTTCTATTTAATAAAGAGTAGAATCCTATTGCTTGTACAATTCCATTCACTTATTTTTATTCTCAGCCACCAGGTTTATTAAATTTTCAAAATCCTTACTATGAATAAATCTGTACCCCGAATTAACAAACTAAAACATTCTGTTCTTTCCGCTGTACTACTCCTGGTGATTAATATAAATTCCTGGACTCAAAATATTGACTTTGGAAAAAGTTATATTAATGTTACAAAGGGTTTAAACGGAGGCACGGTAGAATCCGGAGACACCCTGGAGATCAGAGCCTCTTTTGTGGTAAGATCGGGAACATATGATAGTTGCCGTTACCGGGATGCGGTACCGGTAGGGACTTCATTTATCAGCGGCAGTATTAAAGTACTTACCAACGAAGGGAAAATATACAAATCTTTTACCGATGGCTTTGGTGATGACCCTGGATGGATAACCTTATCCAACATAACCATCAACCTGGGCTTTAACAGTACGGCAGCACCCGCTACCGCCTTTCGGAGAGGAAGAGTTGCCAATACACACAAACCATCTTTCTATGGCAACACTTGCATTATGATTGCATCATTCAGGGTAAGGGTAACAGCTGCAACCGGCAGCAATATCAGTACCGGTGGGGGAAATATCACCTATAAAAACGGGTTAGCCGCTATACAAACTTTTACATTTCCTGCAAACGTATTACGAGTGTATCCTAATTATGGAATTTGTTCCAATACAGTTGGCTCAAACGGTATCGGAACAGAATTTAATGGAACCTTTGGCAGCGGCAAACCAAGAAACAGAGGTACCTCAGTAAATGTACCTGTTGGATACACCTATAATATTTTTGATTTGAATATGCCCAATGACTATTACTACGGAGTGGCAAATAATACTTCTACCCGGCCTAATTATACAACATTAAACAGTTGGCCGAAACCTGACGGTTCATCACCTACTCACAGGGTATTTAGTGTTTGGGATATTATTGGTGATCATACCGGAGCAGTATCGCCAACAGCTGGTAATCCTGCAGCGGATACGGTTGCAAATTCAAATGCTGGCTATATGCTGGTAATAAATGCAGCCTATCGTATTGACTCTGCATTTCAGCAAACAATAACAGGTCTTTGCCCCAGTACTTACTATGAAGTTTCCTGCTGGATGAGAAATATTTGTTCAAAATGCGGATGTGATTCAAATGGAAGAGGTGCTTCAAGTGCTGCTGGTCCACCTTATTATATCCCAACGGCTACCGGCGATTCCTCCGGTGTTTATCCCAACCTTACATTTGATATTGATGGAATAGATTATTATACTACCGGTAACCTTCTTTATACGGGCAACTGGATCCGAAAGGGATTTACTTTCCTTACCGGTCCTTTACAAACAAGTTTTACATTGAAATTTTTTAATAATGCGCCGGGAGGTGGAGGTAACGACTGGGCTTTGGACGATATCTCCGTTTCTACCTGTTCACCAAATATGAATTATTCACCGTCGATAAATCCAAATGTCTGTGACAGTAATGTATTAACAATTTATGATACAGTACGTTCTTACTTTAATAATTATGTGTATTATAAATGGCAGAGAAGCACAGATGGTGGTTTATCCTGGTGGGATGTAACAGCACCATCCGGACCTGCATCTCCTTTCTGGAATGGTACTGCCTGGGAATATGTTACATCTTATACCATACCACCGGCTTTTACATTGTTATCAAATAGCGGAGACAAATACCGGCTGGTTGTTGCTACAACATTAGCCAATCTCGCTGATATAAATTGCCGTTTTACAGATAATATGAATATCATTACCCTCAATGTAATTGATTGTAATAATATTCTTGCCTCCAACCTTCTGACTTTTACCGGCAATAAAGTAAACAACAGAGTTGCTTTAAAATGGATAACCTCCAAAGAAAATGAATTATTAACTTTTGATGTTGAAAGGAGCAATGATGGAATTAATTTCTTCCCTGTTGCAACCCTAAACAGTTATAATGACCCGAACGCCATATTGAATACTTATTATTTTACAGATCCTGTACCACTGATTGAAAAATCTTTTTACAGGTTGAAACTAAAATACAACTCAGATAAAACAAGTTATTCCAAAACAATATTGTTTTCTTCTGCGCTTACAGAGGGAGATTTTATCACGGTTAATAATCCTTTCACCCATAAATTACAATTCGACATCTATGCAGACTCACCTGGAAAAGCAGAATCTTTACTATTAGATGCTAACGGGAAAATAGTGAAAAGAAAGATTGACATGCTCAATTCCGGGATTAACAGGTGTGTAATTGAGAATACCGAATTGATTAACAGCGGTATTTATTATTTAAGGACACAATTGTCTTCTGGAAAATTGTTGCAGAAAAAAGTAATTAAGCAATATCATTAATTAAAGAAAATAACCGACGATATTGATGATTAAAGAGACAATAATTTATTATGAAATCTCAACCTTGTCATTCACTTCACTGCTTGTTTCAATGGTACTGTGGTTTTCTTCCGGAGAATGCTTTTTGAAAAACCGTTTTTGAAATACCAGTAGTGTTAAAACTCCGGCGGAAATAGATGCGTCGGCAATATTAAATATGGGACTGAAGAACTCAAAAGAATCGCCGCCAATTACCGGAAGCCAGGATGGAAAATGGCCTCTAAACATCGGGAAATATAGCATATCTACCACACTGCCATGAAGGAAAGAGGAATAGCCATTTGGTGAAAATTTTGCAATTTCCGCATATCCCACATAATCATTTAAAGAAGGTACATAATGGAGGCCTTTGTCGAAAATAATACCATAGAACATACTGTCAATAAGATTTCCCAGGGCACCGGCAAAAATTAATGAAGCACAAATAATAAACCCTTTACTGTATTTCTGTTTTACTATGCGGCCAAGATACCACATACCAAATATTACAGCGGCAAGTCTGAATAAAGTAAGAATCATTTTACCGGTCTCGTTTCCAAATTTCCAACCCCAGGCCAT
>JBARSW010000452.1:0-1718 GCA_049644925.1 Chitinophagaceae bacterium
GCCTGCTATGTGGGGCAATGCATTCAATACAGATGACCCGTTAAATCCTGAATTAGCTGATGAATATGGAATTGTAATGGGCACATCGCATCATGAACCGATGTTAAGGGCACAACAGGAATGGAAAAAATTTGGAAAGGGCACTTGGGATTACACAAAAAATGATACTGTTCTGCGTGAATTCTGGCAGAAGGGAATTGAAAACATGAAATCGCATGAAAGCATTGTTACAGTTGGTATGCGTGGTGATGGGGATGAGCCGATGAGCAGGGAAACAGCAACAGCCTTGTTAGAAAGAATTGTAAAAGATCAGAGAGAAATATTAACGAATGTTACAGGCAAACCTGCATCAGAAACCCCGCAGCTATGGGCCTTATACAAAGAAGTGCAGGATTATTATGATAAGGGTATGAGAGTGCCGGATGATGTTACTTTATTATTGTGTGATGATAACTGGGGCAACCTTCGCAAACTACCCCGACCGGAGGAGAAACCCCGCAAAGGAGGTTATGGTATTTATTATCATTTCGACTATGTAGGCGGACCTAGAAACTATAAGTGGGTAAATACAAATCCGATTCCAAGAGTTTGGGAGCAAATGCATTTGGCGTACCAACACAAAGTAAAGGATATATGGATTGTAAATGTGGGAGATATTAAACCGATGGAATTTCCTATCTCTTTCTTTTTGGATTATGCCTGGAATCCGGAAAAAATTGGCCCATCAGATTTACAGAAATACACAGAAAAGTGGAGTGCTGCCCAATTCGGAAATCAATTTGCAAAGGATATTGCGGATATTATTTCTAAGTACACAAAATATAATGGGAGAAGAAAACCAGAGATGCTGGATGCAAATACTTATAGCCAGGAGTCTTATTATAATGAATTTGCACAGGTGGTGGAGGACTATAACTTAATATACAAAAAAGCTGAAAAAATAAATGCTTTATTGCCCGTCGAATACAAAGATGCATTCTATCAATTAGTGCTGCACCCGGTAAAAGCATGTGCTAACCTTAATGAAATGTATTATTACACTGCATTAAATAAACAGGCATATGAATCAAAAAGTGAAATTGATGCATATACACTGAATAAGTATGCAAATCGTGTAAAAGATCTCTATAAAAAAGATTCGCTGATCACTATTGAATACCACCGCATAAACAAGGGCAAGTGGAATCACATGATGAGCCAAACTCATATCGGATATACCTATTGGCAACAACCTCCATCTAATAAATTACCAAAATTGTTTTTAAACGACAGGAAAGACACTGTTATATATACACCACCCTTTGGTATTTACAATCCTGAAACAAGTGAAAATCTTTTACCAAAGAAAGATAAAAGGAATTTATTTTATGAGGAAGAAGGATATATTTCAATCGAATCCAGTCACTTTACTAAAGCCACTAACAGTAACAATATCACCTGGAAAATTTTGCCGGATCATGGAAGGACCGGCTCTGCTATTACCACTTTCCCGGTAACTGCAAAAGAGCAAAAGCCAGGTAGTAATTCACCACATGTGGAATATGAATTCTATTCTTATAGTAAAGGAGAATTTAGTATCAACGCTTACTTTTCACCAACGCTGAATTTTCATAATACTATAAATGGCTTGCAATATGCCATTTCTGTTGATGATGAAGCACCACAAATAATCAGCATCAACAAAGACAACAAAGCCACTGAAGGTGGAATAAATTATA
>JBARSW010000453.1:0-2223 GCA_049644925.1 Chitinophagaceae bacterium
ATTATGTATTAAATAAAGATACATCGTTTAAAAAAGATGAGAAAAGGTTCAACATGTATCATCAGGTTTTTGCCATTCATAAAATTGACAAAGAAATTTACCAGCGAAGTTTGAATTATTACCTGGACCATCCGGATTTGCTAAAAGTCATTTTGGATTCTATCAGTAAACCTAAACTTGCCCCGGCCATTGAGTCAATAGAATCAAAAGTAATTTTAGATTCCGTAGTGATTAATGATAGTATCCCCCATAAGCCGGATACTTTAGTACGGGATACACCATCAATTCCGGTTATTGAAAAGATCAGTCCACTCGAGAAAAAATTGTTCCGGTAGTTATCATCCCGACTTTGTTAATTTTACAGTGAAATCGGTCCAGAAAAAAAGAGCCTTAATAAGGGTTGTTCTCACTGGTAAATCAGAAGATTTTTAAAACGATTATTGAATTTATTCTTAGCTGCCAAATCATAAAAAATTTTAAAAAATGAATAAAGTAGTTGCATCAGCAGAAGTGGCTATTAAAGATATTCCGGATGGGGCAACCATAATGCTGGGTGGTTTTGGTTTGTGTGGTATTCCTGAGAATTGCATCGCGGCCCTGGTAAAAAAAGGTATTCATCAACTTACCTGTATCTCCAATAATGCAGGGGTGGATGATTTTGGTATTGGTCTTATGCTGAAGCAGAAACAGGTAAAAAAAATGATTTCTTCCTATGTGGGAGAGAATGCGGAGTTTGAAAGACAATTATTGAATGGTGAACTGGAAGTGGAATTAATTCCGCAAGGAACCCTGGCCACAAGATGTATGGCAGCTGGCTATGGCATGCCGGCAATTTATACTCCTGCCGGAGTTGGTACTGAAGTGGCAACCGGTAAAGAGGTAAGGAATTTCAATGGTAAAGATTATTTACTGGAGTTTGCATTAGAAGCAGATTTTGCTTTGGTAAAAGCCTGGAAGGGTGATACGGATGGCAACCTGATATTTAAAGCAACTGCCAGAAATTTTAATCCGCTAATGGCGATGGCCGGAAAAATAACCATTGCAGAAGTAGAGGAGTTGGTAGCTCCGGGAGAATTAGCACCAGATGATATTCATACACCGGGTATTTATGTACATCGCATTTTCCGGGGAGTTGATTATGAAAAACGGATTGAAAATAGAACGGTCAGCAAAAAGGTGTGATGAATAAAAATAAATTAAGTCTGTACCGGGTACATAGACTGAATTTTCAAATTATTTCATTTCGAGGGTATTAAATTTTTCTTTATGGGACTTACAAAAGAACAAATAGCGAAACGAATTGCAAAAGAGCTAAAGGATGGATACTATGTTAATCTGGGTATTGGCATTCCTACTTTGGTTGCTAATTATATACCAGAAGGTATAAATGTGGTACTGCAAAGTGAAAATGGGTTGCTGGGAATGGGAGCCTTTCCTTTTGAGGGAGAAGAAGACCCGGACCTGATTAATGCCGGAAAGCAAACTGTTACCACTGTACCTGGTTCTGCCTTTTTTGATTCTGCCCTAAGTTTTGGAATGATAAGAGCAGGCAAAGTGGATCTAACAGTTTTGGGTGCCATGGAGGTGAGTGAGAATGGAGATATTGCTAACTGGAAAATTCCGGGCAAAATGGTAAAAGGTATGGGTGGTGCCATGGATTTGGTAGCCAGCGCCAAAAATATAATTGTGGCTATGATGCACAGCAATCCCAAAGGCGAGTCCAAGCTGCTTCCTGAATGCAGTTTGCCGCTTACAGGAGTCAATTGTGTAAAGAAGATAGTGTCAGACCTTGCTGTCCTGGATGTGACTGTAGCAGGCTTTAAATTGCTTGAGAGAGCACCTGGTGTATCAGTAGAAGAAATTGTATCTAAAACGGCAGGTAAACTAATTGTGGAAGGCGAAATACCTGAAATGGAACTATAATGTGGAAATGTGAGAATATGAAAATGTGAGAATGGGGGAATGTTTGTAAAAGAAGTGCCATTCCTCCTTCATCATTTTCAACTGGAATTTGTAATTAATCTTTGGGAATTTAATCAATAAGGTTGTTTTTAACAGCAAAGAATACAAGGCCTGCTGTATTCTTACTGCCAAAGCGTTCCATCAGCCTGTCTTTGATGGCTTCTACAGTTCTGGGACTGATTTCCATTTTTTGTGCAATTTCTGCTGCGGTAAATTCCATACAAATAAACCGGAGAACATCTTTTTCTTTATCGCTGAGTG
>JBARSW010000454.1:0-2555 GCA_049644925.1 Chitinophagaceae bacterium
GCCAAGCTCTGTCCGTTAGCGGTCATACTATTTGACACCTCATTAAAAATTAACAACATCATTTGAAACTCTTCATTTACATAGCAGGACTTCTACTTTTTTACTCTTGTAACAATAAACCCAGTAAGGTGACAGAAACCTTATTGCCAGACCAACCTACGACCCAAGTTGCAACTATTGACACCCCTCTTATATTTAATTATCAAACTAATTTTGTTGACAGAAACATCATCAACAAATCTGACAGAAAAGTTGATTTGCTTTTTAACGGTGTTGAGGGTTACTTAGGTGGACACAGTATCTCAACCGTAGGTTTCAGGACTGAATGTATGGGTTGTGAGTCTATCCAAGAATTTAAAGGTGGACTATTATTTGGCAAGCGACTTCTTATAACAGCGGAAAACATTAAATATTACAAAAATAATTTTGACATACCAGATTCTATTAATCGCATAAATATTTTCTCTGACGGAAGAGAAAGAACAAATCCAAAATTTAATTTTCGAGACGGCAAAGGTAGCATCAAGTATATTGGCATTTCTTGCAATGACGCTGACTTTAATAAAGTACGTTTGACATTTCCTAGGGGAGAAATAATAATTGACAGCTTAATAAACGCTTCCTTTTTTGAATATGATTTAGATGTAGATGGGCAGAAGGAGCAATACTTGTTTGGCTATAGAAATTGTAATCAAGAAATGGTGATTTTAAGGACTCGAAAATGAGACAGAAGTACGAACCGCTAACATGAACTGTGTAAAAAACCAAATAAATTTTATTCTTTTTTACGGTTTTGCTGAACAATAATTTGGTTGATACGGGTGTTGTTTTTTATCCCGATAGCTATCGGGACAAATACCTGTTTCAATAGTTTATTACATACTGCTTTGCTCTCATTTACATTGTGTGTATATTTATACTGCGATAGTGAGTTTTTTCACAAACTGGTGTTAGCTGCAATTACAAATGACTTCAGACACTCTCATATTCAAAGACAAAATTATTCGAGATAAAGATGTCGAATTGATATTTCACAAAGATGCTTTTTGGATTTACAATGACGACCCACATCCCGTGATAAAGTTCACATTGAAAAATTGCAAAAATTTAGATAAAATTGATTTTAGTTCAATAGACTACTACAATGACGGTTTGACAATTGAGATAAAGCAAATAGACAATCATTTTGTTTTTGAAACGACAGATATTGGTAATATAAAAATGACTGCTTATTGCGACAAAATCGAAAAAGAAGAACTAGAATATTCCAACAACGATTACATTTATTTAATCAAGGAATTTACAAAACAAAGAGACGAAGCCTATAATAGCCTGACAACTCTCAACGAAAGAATAGATAGTTTAAGGCTTTTTTTGTATCACGAAGATGATGTTATAAATAGAAAAATCAATCAGGCCAGTTGGTTGACAGACGATAAGAAGCATTTTCTTGATGGCCGGCAAGAAATAATTAAAATCATCATTGACAAACTTAATCAAAAGAAAGATTAACTGCAGCCAACATGAACTCCCGCATCGGGCGGGACAAGTAGTGTAAAAAACCAAATAAATTTTATTCTTTTTTACAGTTTTGATGAACAATAATTTAGTTGATACGGGTGTTGCTTTTTATTCCGATGGCTATTGGGACAAATACCTGTTTTAATAGTTTATTACATACTGCTTTGCCCTCATTTACATTGTGAGTATATTTATGGAGCGACAAAGAGTTTTTTTATAAAATGGCATTGTGCTTTACTTTACGAGCTGACAAGCCATCTGGTTTACAATAAATTAAATTAATCTAAAAGACAACTAAATGTATAAGCTTTATTTTGCGCACAAGTCAACATTACTGTGTCTTGCCCTGATTTTCACTTTTTCAATAACAAATGGACAGAACTCAGGGTCTGAAACAATTGACTTGCAAAAAGCAAGAATAATAATCGACAGTCTTGACAAACAATTCGCACAACACTTTTATAATGGAGACTCTGTTTCCTTATATAATATGTATGCTAAAGGAGCCAGTTTAGGAAATAAAAGGGGCAATGAAATTCTTTTATCCTGGGGACAGCAGATTAGAAATTCGATTAGGAATGACACCCGAACCATAATATATACCACAACCTCTCTTTCTACTGACTCAGAATTTCTCGTTGAGTTAGGCATATATGAATTTAGGGACAGCAAAGGCAATCTAAAACATAAAGGAAAATATCTTGTTGTGTGGAAACAAGAAGATGGCAAGTGGAAACTATATCGCGACATGGGTTTGTAAAAATCTTTATTATACTCATATATATTTAAATCAAGAAAAGCGAACGCACAAGATGAACCTGTGTAAAAAACCAAATAAATTTTATTCGTTTTTACGGTTTTGCAGAGCCAAAATTCAGTGAAAGAAATAATTGTAAAGACCCTCCATAATTACATGGCTTTAAACGGGATAAACAACCTAAAATACTTCGTATTTTTAATGCATGAGTAATATTAAACTTTTTGAAAGTAAACAAGTTCGTTCCGAGTGGAATGAAAAGGAACAGAAATGGTAC
>JBARSW010000455.1:0-4121 GCA_049644925.1 Chitinophagaceae bacterium
TGGCATTCTGTAATTCGTTTCATTGTTTCTAAAACAAAATACCCATAGCCCTCCCTGAAATCATCAGATAGTTGTCTGGTATTTATAGCAATTTTCATCTGTATTGGCAAAGGTATTGGTTGACTGTCTCAATTACGCAGTAATTCAACCTCCATTAATGGAAAAAAACGCAGGCAATTTTTCCAGCTAATTTTTACATTTTAAAATAATTAATCTCGTAAAAAAAATGGGTTTATTTCCCTGTATATACATTAAATACCGGTTTTAAAATAGAGCATTACTACAATTGCCGGGCATAAACAACTATTCTACATTTACAACACCAGAAGTGCTAAGAATATGGCATGTACAATTTTTTTTAAAATTAACAGTAGTCAACACAATAATTTTTTGAAAAAATATTTTCTGCAAAAGCAAATTTAAATTGTGGTTGGTATCAAATTTGATAATATTTATTGCGAATAAATTCCGGTCTTTTAATTCCGGCCAAACATATGGAGTGAGTTGATAATCCCAACAAGGCGAATGTTGCTTTTTCGGTATGAGAATCAGCATTAAGGACGGTTAACAGGTTAGGGTAACTGTTTCTGAAAAGCCATCCGTTTGGTGTCCAATCAACTTTTCTAAACGACCTCTTAGGTGGAAGAGGATGGTGGCTTGTAAAAGGGGCCTTGGTTCGGGGCCCCTTTCTTTTTCCAAATCCGAAAATACCACAGGCAAGTCCGAAAGAGCTTTTTAACCCAGCTTTTCATTGATTTTGTGCCTATTATCCCCTTCTAAGTTTTATTTACTCTCAAAAAACTTTTATTCCTTTCGCAGAATCCTGCGGATAAACTTTAAACTCTAAAACCCTTTCTCTACATTTGTTGCTATGGATGTTGAAAACATGGAGTATAATACAACAAGAAACGAGTTGATTATGCGGGAATATGGCCGGCATGTTCAGAAGATGATAGAACATGTACTGTCAATAGAAGACCCTGAACGCCGCCAGCGTCAGGCGCAAACAGTAATTGAATTAATGGGTTTTCTGAACCCACACCTGAAGAATGTGGAAGATTTCCGGCATAAATTATGGGATCACCTTTTTCTGATCTCTGATTTTAAACTGGAAGTAAAATCTCCATACCCGATTCCCACCAGGGAAACCCTGAAAGCAAAACCCCATCCACTGCCTTATCCAAAGAGATATCCCAAATTTTCTCACCTGGGTAAAAATCTGGAAGTAATTATAGATAAGGCATTACAGGAAGAAAATCCTGAAAAAAGACTTGGCTTTGCCAATGCTGTGGCTTACTATATGAAACTGGCCTACAATAACTGGCACAAAGAAATAGTACATGACGATGCCATACAAAGTGAACTTACGGGTATAACCAAAGGTCAATTAACCTTTACTAATACTCCTTTTGTAAAAGCATTCCGGCCGCAACAGGAAGGACGGGAAAACCGTGGCGGCTATGGCAAAAGGCCAGGCAACGGCAAATTTCAGCCAAGAGGTGCAGGTGGTGGTGGCCGCAGAAATGAAGGCCGTGATAACCGTGGCGGCGGAGGCGGAGGATTTAAGAAGAAGAGGTATTAATTAACAGCTGGTAAAAATAAATAGATTTAAAAGAGTTGACTTCCAGAAGAAGCCAACTTTTTTATTTATACCCTTATAAACAATATACAACCTGTTGGGGGAGATACTTTAACTACCTTTTTTACTTAACATACTTTTACTTTGTATCCTGATTATCCAATTAAGAAATAAATATGCATTCATTTGAAGTACGAGGCGGTAAAAAATTACAGGGCGAAATAATTCCACAGGGAGCCAAAAACGAAGCACTTCAGATCATCAGTGCCGTTTTACTTACACCGGAAAAAGTAACAGTCACCAATATCCCGGATATTATTGATGTAAACCTGTTGATAGAGTTGCTTGGCGAAATGAATGTAAAAGTTGAAAGGACCAGCCGGGACACTTGTACATTTCAGGCTGATGACGTTAACATTGATTATCTGCACAGCGAAACTTACAAAAAGAAAAGTGGAAAATTGAGAGGAGCAGTTATGCTGGCAGGCCCCTTGCTGGCAAGATTTAAAAAAGCCTTTATACCAAAACCAGGGGGTGATAAAATTGGCAGGAGAAGATTAGATACTCATATTATTGGTTTTGAAAAATTAGGTGCCTCATTTGTTTATCATGAAGAAGATGGTTTTTTTCATTTAGAAGCACCGGATCTTACCGGCACAAATCTTCTGCTCGATGAGCCATCTGTAACAGGTACAGCAAATATTATAATGGCTGCTTCTATGGCAAAGGGTATCACCACCATTTACAATGCAGCCTGCGAACCATACTTACAACAATTGTGTAAGATGATGAACAGGATGGGGGCAAAAATCAGTGGCATCGGTAGTAATATGCTGACAATTGAGGGAGTAAATTATCTGGGTGGAACTGATCATTGCATGCTTCCGGATATGATTGAAGTGGGTTCTTTTATCGGCCTTGCCGCCATGACACAAAGCGATATAACTATTAAAGGAGCAGGCATTGAATATCTGGGTATTATCCCGGAAAAATTTCAGCAACTGGGAATAAAGATGAATTTCGTTGGTGATGATATTCATATACCATCGCAGGAAATTTATGAGATACAAACTTTTCTCGACGGTTCGGTGATGACGATTTACGATCATCCCTGGCCGGGTTTTACTCCGGATTTATTAAGTATAGTTTTGGTAACAGCCATACAAGCAAAAGGCTCAGTTCTTATTCACCAGAAAATGTTTGAAAGCCGTTTGTTCTTTGTAGACAAACTGATTGATATGGGAGCCAGAATAGTTCTTTGCGATCCGCACCGTGCAGTAGTAATCGGGCTGGAAAGAGAACAGGCTTTAAGAGGAATAACTATGAGCAGCCCCGACATCCGGGCTGGGGTTGCATTATTAATTGCCGCATTAAGTGCCGAAGGAAAAAGTATTATTCAAAATATTGAACAGATAGACAGAGGTTACCAGGATATTGATGGCCGATTGAAAATTTTAGGTGCTGATATAAAAAGAATTGAAGGATGAGAAGAAATAATATCATATTTATTTTTTTATTCTTCTTTCATTTTATTTTCCTTAACTGTGAAGCACAATTGAAAGAAATATACTATCCCGGATACGTTATTGAACAGGGTATGGATACTTTTTTTACAAAAATTGAATTTGGTCCTACGTAATTTGTTGAGAATAGCAATCTCTTTAATAAGGTTTCCTATATTAATAAATCAGGAGATTTTTATACTTCTTATCCCGGAAGGAATATTGGGGGTTTTGGGTTTTCAATAGATTCCATACACTATGATTTTTCCCAAATTGAAGTAGAACCTGAAATTTCAAAGAATGAAAATATTTTTGCATTGCGGTTAATTGACGGGCAAGTAAAATTGTATTTCTATGCTTATGATGGAAACGATGTTAAAATGTCTTTTCAACAAGGAAATCTTGCTTTAACAAGTTTTGAACAACAGTACTTTATTCACTTTATCCAAAAAGGAGATGAAAAAATAATTCGAACAAAAAGTAAATTTGGATCTAGGGTTGATAAAACGATTTATTATAATAAAAAATGGCTAAAGAATTATTTTAAAGATTATAAAGAACTGACAAAAAGAGTTGGAAAGGAAATAAAAACTTTTGATATTGAAACCATAATTAAGGAATATAATGTATGGTTTGACAAACAAAGAACTGTTGAGCGATGAAAGATATATTCAAACAAGAACCAATTCTCGAAAACGAAAGAGTCCTTCTTCGCCCCATTCAGGAAAGTGATTTTGAGCATCTTCTTCCGTTCTCTCTTAATGAACCTGAGATTTGGAAGTATGGATTAGTAACTGCTGCTGGTGAAGAAAATCTGCGAAATTATCTTGCCACTGCAATTAATAATCTTCACGAAAAAAAAGAATATCCCTTTATTGTATTTGATAAAAAAGCTAACCGATTTGCCGGCAGCACAAGATTTTATGATATACAACAACCCTGGCTGACAACACAACTTGGTTACACCTGGTATGGAAAAGAATTTCAACGAACAGGTCTGAACAGGCACTGCAAATTATTATTACTGACTTATGTGTTTG
>JBARSW010000456.1:0-2967 GCA_049644925.1 Chitinophagaceae bacterium
AAATCTCGGTTGGTGTTGCAGGTGTTCTGCGAAACAGCCAGGCAGCACACAGCACCTGCAACGGTTTGAAAAGAAAGATCCAGTTCACCTGATTACTATAATTAATAAAAAAGTGACAGGAGACTCCGTGCAGAAAAAGTCTTTTTATGCTGGAAAATATTCTCTTAAAAGTTCTTTTTACTGGAAATATTTGTCCAATATATACTGAAATTCATCGTATAGTGGAAAATAATAGCATTAGACAGTTTCTCATTTTTTACTTATACTGGAAATAATTATCCAAAAACATAATTATAATGGAAAATATTTTCTAATTTAGCCTTTTATTTCACTTTTAATGGAAAATATTTTACCAATACATCTTCAGGAGGTGGTCTTTTCATCCAGCGACCCTGCTTTAAGCAAACAAATTTCCAGCCTGGAAAAAGCTGGCAAGCTGAGAAAGATTGCTGCCCGTATTTATTCACCCAATTTTAGCGATAACCCAGAGACAATTATAAGGCGAAACCTTTTCACCATTTTAGGGAAACTTTATCCCGGTTCCATACTTAGCCACCGGTCTGCAATAGAATTTAAGCCAACATCGGCAGGACACATTTTTCTTACTTATACTTATACTAAAAAAATAAACCTACCCGGCATTACTATTCGTTTTATGGAAGGGCATGAGCCAATAGAAGGCGATAATCCATTTTCCGGCGAATTATATGTTTCTCAATTAGAAAGGGCTTTATTGGAAAACATGCAGGTATCCAGGCAGCACGGACCAGAATCAAAAACTATCACTTTACCTGAATTGGAGGAACGGCTAGAACAAATAGTAAGGGTAAAAGGTGAAGTGGGTTTAAATGAATTAAGAGACAAGGCAAGAATAATAGCTGAAAAGCTTGGAATGAAAACCGAGTTTGAGAAGCTAAATAAATTTATCAGCGCTTTATTAAATACTCAGCCATCTAAACTATTATCATCCCCTATTGCAGTGGCAAGGGCATTGGGTAATCCTTACGACCCTGCACGGTTACCATTATTTGAAAAACTATTTATTGAGCTAAAGCAAAAAGAGTTTGCGTCACTTCCTGAAAAAAACACAAGCAACCATTCGTTCAGAAACTTTGCTTTTTTTGAAGCCTATTTTTCCAACTATATTGAGGGTACTGAGTTTGAATTAGAAGATGCAAAAAAGATAATTGAAACCGATACACCAATGCCTGATAGGGACGAAGATTCCCACGATATATTGGGAACGTATAAGTTGGCAAGTAACAGGCAGGAAATGAACATAACACCCGGCAAGCCGGAAGAACTGTTGGAGATACTTTTGTACAGGCATAAGATTTTAATGAGTGCCAGAACCTCAAAAAACCCCGGCCAGTTTAAAGATAAAAACAACCGGGCTGGAGATACACATTTTGTTGACCATACGCTTGTGAAAGGGACATTGATAAAAGGTTTTGATTTTTATCAGGCACTTACTGAACCCTTTGCAAAAGCAGCTTACATGATGTTCCTTATAAGCGAAGTCCACCCTTTTCTAGATGGTAATGGAAGAACAGCAAGGATAATGATGAACGCAGAACTGGTGAAACAAGGACAAACAAAAATTATTATACCAACTGTTTACCGTGATGATTATATGCTTGCGTTAAAAAAGTTAACAAGGCAGCAAGAGTCATCACCTTATGTAAGAATGCTGCTGAAAGCCCATCTGTTTAGTTCAACTATTGCAGGTGAAGATATAGATGCAATGGAAAAACACCTGGAAGCATCAAATGCTTTTAAAGAACATGACAAAGCAAAGTTGAAAATCATATCTTCTTAAAAGAACTTTTTTCATGCCCGGAGTCCCATACTGTTTCAAAAGAAAGATCCAATTCACCTGATTAGTATGAATTATAAGAAAGTGATGGGAGACTCCGTGCAGAAATAAGGATACTTCGTCCCGCCACATGCGGGACCAACACAAGGGCCGCAGCGCTATATGGCCTTAAAGCTGCGAATCATGTAACACTTTCATGGAATTGTGTAATACCTGGAGGAGTAAAGCTCAATAGCTTTAGTTGTCTTATTCATTACTTCGGCCTGATGAATATAATTCTGAACCGTGCCTGAATTTCAGGTTATGGTTATTTATTTATTATAAAGCACATTAAAAAAAATTACATGATCAATCAAAAACAATTCGGGGTGTGGATGGATAACCATCATGCCACCGTAGTAGGAGAAAATGCTGAAACCGGGGTTTTAACAGTTATAGCTCATATAAAAGGTGAAGCAGTTAATCCAAGTTCCAGTAATAAGAATGAGAACAACCAGAAAAAAATGTTGCAGGCAAAATATTTTAAGGAAATAAGTTTACACTTGCAAAACGCCACCTTCCTGCATGCAACAGGTACGGGACAGGTGCAGGAACAGTTTATTCATTACCTGGCAGAAACACCCCAGTTTAAAAAAACAAAAACGGAAGAATCCACTGCAAATGAAATGAGTGATGAAAACCTGGTAAAATATTTTTCCAAACTGATAAGTGTTCAGTAAAAAAAACATGCCTTAGTTTTTTCCAGCTTTGCGAAACTTGCAGTTTTATATATTGATTTTATCGCCTCCGACTAATTAGCAAATCTTTATTGGCATTGCCGGTGTTCTTGCTTTGCTGCCATGCAGCACACAACAGCTGCAATGGCGTGAAAAAGATGCCGGATCAAGTCCGGCATGACAGAGAATCCTTAGCAACCAGCTCTGCAAAACTTGCAGTTTCGCATAATAATTTCATAGCCTCCGGCTAATTAGCAAATCTCTGTTAGAGTTGCTAGTGTTCTTATGCTGTAGCCAGGCAGCACACAACACCAGCAACGGCGTGAAGGTGTAGCTGGTGTTCTTGCTTTGCAGGTAACCCATTCGTTCAGTAAAATATTATGTAATGTTTCAGGTTATCTGCAGGCATTGTTATTCATCAGCTATTAAAAGAAG
>JBARSW010000457.1:0-19486 GCA_049644925.1 Chitinophagaceae bacterium
AGGGTGGCTGATATGCTTCATATGCACTCTTATCTGGTGTGTTCGGCCCGTTTCTAATATACATTGAACCAGGGTAACATAGCCAAATCGTTCAAGTACATTATAATGTGTAATGGCATCTTTACCATGATCTCCTTCCGGATATGCTTCAAATAGTTTTCTGAATCGTTGGTGTCTTCCTATATGCGCAATGATAGTTCCGGAATCTTTCTCCATGTCGCCCCAAACCAATGCTTCGTATTTTCGTTTTACGGTGTGATCAAAAAACTGTTTGGCAAGTTGCCTCATCGCTTTATCTGTTTTGGCCAGAACTAATAAACCACTGGTGTTTTTATCTATCCGGTGTACTAATCCGAATCTTGGCAACACATCTTCTGATATATTTGGATTTTGTTCTTTTAGATAATATGATACTCCGTTTAAAAGGGTGCCGGTATAATTGCCAGTGCCGGGATGCACAACCATTCCGGCAGGTTTATTAATGATCATCAGGTCATCATCTTCATAAACGATATTCAAATCCATTTTCTCCGGTCGAACATCAGTTTGTTCCGGGCACATGTCAGAAAAAACGATAATTGAGTCGAGTGGTTTTATCTTGTAATTTGGTTTTATTTCTTTTCCATTTACAGTTACCATTCCCAGGTTAATGGCTTGTTGTAATTTATTTCGGGTAGCACCTTCAATTCGGGCCATTAGAAATTTGTCTATTCTCAGGGGTTCTTGCCCTTTATCAATAGTTATAGAAAACCGTTCGTATAATTCATCATTATTATCCAAATTCTCTGAATCCATCTGTTGTAAATCTTCCTGCATAGTCGCAAAGGTAATGGATGGCTTTTTGTTAGTAAATTTGAATTCTATATGTCAAAACAACAAATATTATTTAAGGATCTGGGTAAATTAGAGTATCAGGAAGCATGGGATTACCAGGAGAGTTTACTGAAGGAAAATGTGAATAGGAAGTCATCCGGAATTGTGGCAAACACTACCGTTAATTATTTACTTTTTGTGGAGCATCCGCCCGTTTACACATTAGGAAAAAGTGGAAATAAAGAAAATGTACTTCTTGGTGATGATGAACTTAAAGAAAAAAATATTCAATTTTTCAATACAAACAGGGGAGGCGATATTACTTTTCATGGCCCAGGCCAGATTGTAGGATACCCGATTCTTGACCTGGAGAAATTCTCAACTGATATTGGAAAATATCTTCGCAACCTCGAAGAAGTAATCATTCTGACGATGGCCGAATATGGAATAGTGGGGGAACGTTCAACCGGAGAAACTGGTGTTTGGATTCAACCCGGAATACCGGGACAGGAACGGAAAATCTGTGCAATAGGAGTCAGGTGCAGCCGCTGGATTACCATGCATGGCTTTGCATTTAATGTAAATACTGATCTTTCTTATTTTAATCATATCATCCCCTGTGGAATTGTAAATAAGCAGGTTGCTTCTTTGCAAAAAGAGTTAGGCCGCATAATGGATATCAATGAGGTAAAAGAAAAAGTTAAAAGGAACTTTGAAAAAGTATTTGATGCTGAGTTGGAATCAGAAATCTTTTTCTAAATAGAATTTGTGTTTTTCGATGAGTTTGCCATCTTCATATAATTCAAACAGAAACCATCCGGCATGATAGAAATTGGTTTTATCTAATTTGAAATTATTTTCTTTTATTTCTTTTATCTCAAAAAGCCGGGTGCCATCTTCTTCAAAAAATTTTATTGAATATTTTTTGTGCTTTTCGTTTGCCGGAAGATCTATCCGGACATATCCATCCCGGTTTGTATATACATATAATGAAGGAGTATAGGATGGTGGCTTGTTTTTTGGGGCAATACCACCTGGCATGGCAACAGAATCAATTTTTAAAAGGCTGTCCAATTTCAATTTTAGGGGGTCCACTTTCTTAACTGAGTCCAGTTGGATTATTTTATTTATTTCTTTAGTTCTGGCAGAATCGAACACTGGTTTTTTTGCTTTACTGAAAAGGTATATTCCTTTATCTAGCATAACATAAAGTCGGTAAAACATGTGGTCGTTTGGTGCTTTAGAATCTACATAACCATTTTGTGGACTTGTTGGATCGGCAACTGTAAGTATGGTTTTATAGCCAGAAAGGCTATCAAATGAACGCTGGATGCTGATTTGTTTGATATTGGTATAATTGTTTACCCATCCAATAACAAACCTGTTGTTCCCTGCATTTCTTGCGATAAAATCTGGTAAAGTATCCTGTGCAGTTACTACCGTTCCACTTAAAACAATAAGTGAGAAAAAAAGACAAATGATTTTCCTGGTATTCATTAATTCTAGAAGTATGAGGTTATTATTAGAGTAAAACAAAGATAGGATAGCAGTTTAAAAATTATCAAATATTAACGTTCCTTTGCTCAATGATTTATTTCCTTGCAATCCTCCGCTATGAATAATCAGCACCCTGCTCTCCGGAGGAAAGAAATTATTTACAATAAGATCGGAAACTCCAAAAAATAATTTTCCCGTATAAACGAAATCAGTCGGGATGCCTGATGCATGAAACAAATCATTCATAAATAGAAATAAATCCGGTTTATGTTTTGCGTATCCGCCAAAATGGTAATCATGAATGATTGAAACATTTTTTTCTTCATAGTCGGAAAAGTTTTTGATGTCTTCATTCAGCTGCTGATTGTTTTTAAGTACACTAAAACTTACAATTTTCGTTAATAACGATGCGCTGTTAATCAGACCTGCGGTCATTGTTCCTGTGCCTGCAGCGCAACAAATATGTGTGTAATCCTCTTTATTACAATAATCAAGTATGCTTGCTGCCCCGGCAACTCCCTTTTCGCCACGGCCACCTTCATTAATAATATAGCATTCATCCTGATTGATGAATGCAGGTACTTTTTTATTGTGGTAGTCCGTTCTGTTGATAAAATGTAGTTGCATGCCCATTTGCCTGGCACTTATCAATGTTTCAGAAAGTGCAGGTACTTCCTCACCCCTGATAATTCCAATGCTGTTTAATCTAATAAGTTTACAGGCCGCAGCTGTTGCATGAATATGATTAGACCAGGCTCCTCCAAAAGTTACAATTGTTTTCTTTTTCAATCTTCGGGCATCTTCGAGGTAATAGCGAAGTTTAAACCATTTATTTCCTGAAATTATCGGATGTATTTTATCAAGACGCAGCACCGATACTTTCACAGCTTTTTTTTCAAATAGTGGAAGTATCAGTTTGTCAATAGTAATATTTCCCGGATTAATTCCCTGCATAAATTTAATACTGGCTTGGCGAATTTACTTTAATTTCGCTCCGCAATTTTAAAACTCAATATGAAACCTACACTGGTAATTTTAGCAGCCGGCATGGCCTCACGTTATGGAAGTATGAAACAGGTACAGGGCTTTGGTCCAACCGGCGAAACGATAATGGATTATTCGATTTTTGATGCGATCCGGGCCGGATTTGGCAAAGTTGTTTTTGTAATCCGTAAAGAATTTGCTGAAAATTTCAAAAATATTTTTGAGCCTAAACTTAAAGGAAGAATAGCCACAGAATATGTTTTCCAGGAAATAGATTCTTTTACCGGGAACTTTGAAGTGCCTGCTGAAAGAACCAAACCCTGGGGTACTGCCCATGCTGTTCTTTGTGCCCAAGATGCAGTTAACGAACCCTTTGCTGTTATAAATGCGGATGATTTTTATGGGCATAATGCATTTAATAATGCAGCTACTTTTTTAAAAGTGGGATGTAATAAAAAACATTATGCAATTATTGGATATGATCTGTTGCGAACTTTATCTGATCATGGAACAGTGAACCGGGGAATCTGCACCCTGAATAATGAAGGAAGGCTTGCCGCAATAAACGAACGGATAAATATTTCCATGAAAGATGGAAAAATAGTTGCTGATGACGGATTACAGCCATTGGAACTGTCTTTACATACAAGAGTTTCAATGAATTTCTGGTGTTTTGATGTCTCCTTTTTCCATTACACAGCCAGTTTGTTTGATATTTTTTTAACCCAACATGGAAAAGAACCAAAATCAGAATTTTTTATTCCGCTTGTTGCTGATCAGTTTATTAAAGAAAGTGGCACTATTGAAGTCATACCAACTTCTTCTTTATGGTTTGGAGTTACATATAAAGAAGATGCGCCTATGGTTGAAAAAAGCCTCCATCAACTTATTAAAGAGGGTGAGTATCCAAAAAGTCTATGGGATTAAGGTGTAAACATTCACCAATAAAAAAAGCTATCTGTCAATAACAGATAGCCTTGTTTAATATAGGGAATATTTTCTATTAATTTACTTTTACCATGAAGATATAATCTTCAACCTTTTCAACTTGTTGCTCAAAATCTAAACCTGCAATTTGTGATTTGGAAGAAATTTTTACCTTTTGATAACTACTGTCTTTCTTAAGTTCATCCAACACCTGGTAAATATATTTGCCTTTGATTGCAAAAGCAAAGCCTTCTGCATTTCTCTGGTGGCGATTAAGAATACCAATCACTTCACCTTTTTTATTTAGTATTGGGCTACCGCTGTTTCCTCTGTTAGCTGAAATATCAATCTGGCAACTCAAAGTATCTCCATTAAGACCTGTTTCGGCACTTAAATAACCCTGACCATAAACGATTTCATTTCTTGGATAACCCAAAGTAAAGATGGGCTCAGCCAGTTTGCCTGATGACTTACTGATTGCATAAGGAACGGTTGCAAAAGCTTTAAAATTTTCGTCATCAATTTTTAAAATGGCGATATCTTTTTCGGAATTAGTGAATACAACTTTTGCAGAGAACTCACCTTTACTGTTTTGAACAGCAATATTTCTGGCCCCTTCTACAACATGGGCATTGGTTACAAGATAGCCTTTACCATCAATGATAAAACCTGTACCCCCAGTTGTGTAAACAATAGTATTGGAAGGAGTATTGATTTTATTCTTTACACTGTTTATTTCTTTATCCTGTTCTTTTGCTTTATTTTCAATAATATGAAGTTTGCCTTTTAGTTTTTCAATTTCATCAACTGGGGCTTTTGGGGTAAGAGCCCATACAAAGGCACTGATTGCAATTGTAGTAATACCGGCAATTGATGCAGCGATAACAGCTACTCTTCTGTACCTGTTCCAGAGATAAACAACTTTTGCTTTTCCTTTTAGTCGGGCAGACTCTATTTTGCCTTGTTCTGCCAGGTTTGTGTGAACATTCGAAAGTGTTGATCGGAATTTTTTCCACTCACCAAAGCGATTCATTTGTTGCAAAAAGAGAGTATGCTCAACTACTAATTGGTCAATTTCCGTATTTGATTTACGAAGATTTTCAAAATGTAATCGCTCATCAGGGTTCATTTCGCCCTTGATGTAGCGTTCAACAATGTCTAATATTTTAATATCATTCATCACTTTTCCCGTTTTTAAATTCTGCGAAAAATATTTTTTTCAATCTCATCAGACACTTGTATTTCTGATTTTTTGCATTATCAGCATTTGTGTATCCAAAATTTGAAGCTATTACCTGCATATTCTGTTTCTGAATGTAATAGGCTTCTAAAAGACTTTTACACGGCTCGCCCAGGCTGTTGATTGCCCTTTCCATCATTTCAAACTCACTATCTCGTTTTTCATGTTCCTCAATTTCATCATCTACCTGAACTGTAGCTTCAAATCCTTCAATTGGTGAAGAATATCGGTTTAACTGCTGTAATCTTTTGAGCCAAAGCCTTTTACTTACAGAATAGATGTAAGTTTTTATCTGGCAATTCAACTCAAATGTACCCGATCTCACCTTTTCATAAAGAACTATCATGGCCTCCTGGAATATGTCCTTAGCATCATCCGAAGAGCCGTTGTTGTTGATAATCAATGCCTGAACAGCATTATAATTCTCCTTATAGATTGTCTCAACGGCTTTTTTGTCGCTGGAAGCTAATCCTTCCAATAAATCTGTTTCGTCTGCCTGGATTTTCACATTCCTTTATTTAATACTGATTTTTAAAAATAGTAACCCTTTGCCATCTGAAAAAAAAAATTAAATACGGGTTACCTTTTTCTGATTTGGGTATTAACAATGAAATATTTCATAAAAAATCAAAAAAATCAAAAATGAAAAAGTTTTTTGCAATTGCATTCATCGCTGCTACTTTAGTAGCTTGTAACGGTTCTGGCGACAAAAAAGAAACTACAGATTCTACTGCTACTACAGTTGTTGATTCTACAGTTAAAGCTGCTGTTGATTCTACAGTTGCTGTTGCTGATTCTACAGTTAAAGCTGTTGTTGACTCTGTTAAGAAATAATTTCTTACGGCAAGCAATCAAATTGAGGCCTTCCCTGTTGGGAGGGCTTTCTTATTTTAGGTCGCAAAATACATTAGACAATCCTCTTTTTTGGGGCTATCTTTGCACCCCTCCATTTATTAATTAAATCAATCTAGACAGTGGTCACATTTGAAGATTTGGGTATTGAAGAAGGTTTACTTCAATCAATTAATGCATTAGGGTTTACCCAGCCCACACCCATTCAGGAAAAAGCAATTCCGGTTCTTTTACAGGGCTCAAAGGACTTTATTGGCCTTGCCCAAACCGGCACCGGCAAAACGGCAGCATTTGGTTTCCCTCTTTTGCAACTAATTAATAAGGAAGATAGATTTCCACAAGCATTGATCGTTTGCCCTACAAGAGAACTTTGTTTGCAAATAACAAGTGACCTGGAAAAATTTAAGAACAAGAAAGCAAATGTATCAGTAACGGCTGTTTATGGTGGAACTTCCATCACCATGCAGATCAGGGATCTAAGAAAAGGAAGCCACATAATAGTGGCAACACCTGGAAGGTTAATTGACCTTATTGAACGTAAGGCAATCAATCTTGAAAAGATTCATTATGTAGTATTGGATGAGGCCGATGAGATGCTTAACATGGGATTTAAAGAGGATATTGAGTTTATTCTGAAAAATACGCCTAATCGCCAAAGTATTTGGTTGTTTAGTGCCACTATGCCATCTGAAATAAGACAGGTTAGTAAAAAGTACATGACAATGCCTTTTGAAATTACAATAGGCAAAACAAATGAAGGCGCAGCAAATATTGACCATCAGTATTATGCTACTCAACATCACAACAGGTATGAGGTTTTAAAACGTATCATCGATTTTAATCCCGGTATTTTTGGAATTGTATTTGCCCGTACAAAAGCTGATACACAGGATATAGCAGAAAAACTTACCCGGGAAGGTTATGATATTGATGCAATTCATGGTGACCTTACCCAGCAACAACGAGATAAAGTGATGGGCTTGTTTCGGGATAGAAGTGTGAAGTTATTAGTGGCAACAGATGTTGCTGCCCGTGGTATTGATGTTGCAGGAATTACTCATGTAATCAATTATGAATTGCCTGATGATGTAGAAGTTTATACACATAGAAGTGGACGTACAGGCCGTGCAGGTAATAGTGGTGTATCTGTTTCAATTGTAACACCAAAAGAAACATACCGGCTACGCCAGATAGAAAGATTGGTTAACACAAGGGTTCACAAAATGGATATTCCAAGTGGAAAAGATGTTTGCCGGAAACAATTTTTCTCTTTTATTGATAAAATGTTACAGGCTGATATCAGTCATGGCCAATATGAAACATACCTTCCAATGCTCAGAGAGAAGTTTGGAGAAATTGAAAAGGAAGAAATTTTGCAAAGAGTAGCGGCATTAGAATTTGACCGATTTCTGAAATATTATGAGAATGCAGCCGACCTGAATATGCGGGGCGATGACAGGAGAACCGGTGATAAACGAAGTGACAGGTTTGAAAGACCACCTGCCAGGGATAGGGATAGAGATACAAAAGTCACAAGTTTTTCTGGAGGTGGGAATTACCAACGACTGTTTGTAAACCTTGGAACTAAGGATGGTTTTTATAAAGCAAGTTTTTTACAATTCATTCTGGATATGAGTGATTTGAAAAAAGAAGTGCTGGGTAAAATAGATATGAAGGAAATGACAAGCTGGATAGAAATAGAACCATCAGCAGGTAAGAAAATGATAAAAGCTATGGATGGGAAAAACTATCGTGGCCGTAAAATTCGTATGAACGATGCAGAATCCGGTGGAAGCCGTAGAAAATAATCTTGATAAAATTTGAATTACTGAGTAAGAAAACTATATTTGTTCAGCAATGACAACAACAAAGAAATATTTTGGTTTCTATTTTTATTACTTCTTTTTTAAAATGAAGCCGGGAATGCTTTTGTTGAAATAAAACTGAACAACTAAAAAACAACAACATAAAGAATCCCGGCCAAACGGCCGGGATTCTTGTTTAAAGCCATCTCTCTGAAGGAGAGGTTTGTGGTTTAACGTTCAAAAAAATTAAAAAGCGAATGGAAAAGAAACATTTTGTAATGAATGACGCAGAATCAAAAGTTGGGTCGTTGAAAAGCAAGGCTGGTGTGGATGCTAATTCCCCCTTTAGGGGGCGGAGGGGGCTTGCTATTCAAGGTTATGAAGGCAGCTTTCACCAGGTAGCTGCACAATATTTTCACGGTAAAAATGTGGAAGTAATTCCTTGTGCCACTTTTCGTGATGTAATTAAAATTGCATCAAACAAGAAAGAAAGTGATGGCGGTGTAATGGCCATTGAAAATTCTATTGCAGGAAGTATACTGCCAAATTATAATCTGCTGCAAAAAAGCAATCTCAAGATTGTTGGTGAGATATATCTTCAGATAAGGCAGAATTTGCTGGCTAACCCCGGTGTACAATTGGAAGATATAAAAGAAGTGCATTCTCATACAATGGCTTTACAGCAGTGTTATGATTTTCTGGATAAGTATAAATGGAAACTGGTGGAGACAGATGATACTGCATTGAGTGCAAAGCATGTTCATCAGCACAAAAGCAAACATATTGCGGCAATTGCCAGTAAGCTTTCTGCTGAATTGTATGAACTGAATGTGCTAGCTCCGAACATTCATACCATGAAGAAAAATTATACCCGGTTTTTAATGTTGCAGCGGGAAAATGAAACAATAATAATTGAAAATGCAGATAAAGCATCGTTGACTTTCCATACTGACCATTCAAAAGGAAGTCTGGCAAAGGTGCTTGCAAAAATTTCGGATGGTGGAATTAATCTCAGTAAACTACAAAGTTTTCCTATTCCGGGTTCTGATTTTAAATATGCATTTCATGCAGATATGGAATTTGATTCGAACGAGCAATTTGAAAAGGTAATTAATGCTATAAAACCACTAACAGAATCAATAAAAATTTATGGTGTGTATAAAAGAGGATTGTGGAAATAGACTGAACCCATAATTAATATTACAAAATTCAGGAAATGAAAACAAGTAAACGATTAGAAGGAATAGGCGAATATTATTTTTCGCAAAAACTTCGGGAGATTGAAGAATTAAATAAAGCCGGGAAAAACATCATCAACCTTGGAATTGGCAGTCCTGATCTGCCACCTCATCCTGATGTAATAAAAGTATTACAGGACGAAAGTGCAAAACCTGATGTACATGCTTATCAATCCTACAAAGGATCTCCGGTATTGCGAAAGGCAATGAGTGACTGGTATAAGAACTGGTATCAGGTTGAACTAAATCCGGATACGGAAGTGTTGCCCCTGATTGGCAGTAAAGAAGGTATTATGCATATCTGTATGACCTACCTTGATAAAGGGGATGAAGTATTGGTGCCTGATCCTGGTTATCCAACATATTCCAGTGCTGTAAAACTGGCTGGTGGTAAATGCGTATCATATAAATTGAAAGAGAAAAAAAACTATGAGCCTGATTTTGACAAAATGGATGAAAGAAAATTAAGAAAAGTAAAACTCATGTTTGTCAACTATCCTCAAATGCCTACGGGACAGTTGCCATCAAAAAAATTATTTGAAAAGTTGGTTGCATTTGGAAGAAAGCATAAAATTTTAATTATTCACGATAATCCGTATTCATTTATTTTGAATGAAATGCCAATGAGTTTGTTGAGCATTAAGGGAGCAATGGATTGTGTGATTGAATTGAACTCCTTAAGTAAAAGTCATAACATGGCCGGATGGAGAGTAGGTATCCTTTGTGGAAAAAAAGAAAGGATTGAGGAAGTGTTGCGTTTTAAAAGTAATATGGACAGCGGAATGTACTTACCGGTTCAACTGGCGGCAGCAAAAGCTTTATCATTGGGAAAAGAATGGCATGATTCTGTAAATAATGTTTACAGGCAAAGAAGAGAAAAAGTGTTTGAATTACTTAGTTTGTTGAATTGTAGTTATTCAAAAAATCAGGCTGGCATGTTTGTGTGGGCCACCATAGCTGCAAAATATAAAGATGGATTTGCGGTATGTGATGATGTGTTATATAAAGCCGGAGTATTCATAACTCCGGGAGGAATTTTCGGAAGTGCGGGAGAAAAATATATCAGGGTGAGTTTGTGCAGTAAAGAAGAAAAATTTGACGAAGCTATTCAGCGAATAAAAAATATGATGTAAAATGGAAAGGAAAAAAATTGCAATAATTGGAATTGGCCTTATAGGCGGCTCATTAGCTATTCAATTGCATGAGAAAAAACTATCATCTAGGTTGATGGGAGTAGATGCGAATGCCGCTCATGCAAAGCAGGCATTGGAGATGGAATTGGTAGATGAAATATTGTCATTAGAGGAAGCAATTCAGCAATCAGAGATCATTGTATTAGCTATCCCCGTTGATGCTATGGTTTCATTACTACCCGTTATTCTGGATAAAATCGATAAACAGATTGTCGTTGATTTAGGCTCTGCAAAATCAAACTTAATTGAAGCGATAAAAAGCCATCCGAAAAGAGGCAGATATGTTGCAACGCATCCCATGTGGGGAACTGAATACAGCGGACCGTTGGCTGCTGTTCGGGGGGCTTTTGAAAACAAAGCCGTAATACTTTGCAATCCGGAAGAAAGTGATGCTGATGCATTGGAATGGGTTAAACATATGTATAAAAAGATAGGAATGCGGTTACTGGAAATGGAAGCCAAAGCCCATGACCTGCATGCGGCATATGTAAGTCATATATCTCATATTACTTCATTTGCTTTAGCGAATACAGTTTTGCAAAAAGAAAAAGAAGATAATGCCATTTTTGAATTAGCCTCGGCAGGTTTTGAAAGTACAGTACGGTTGGCCAAAAGCAATCCGGCCATGTGGGTGCCCATCTTTATGCAGAATAAAGAGAATGTACTTGATGTATTAAAAGAACATATTGCTCAATTGTCAAGGTTTAAAGAAAGTATTGAGAAAGATGATAATGAATATTTGTTGCGTTTGATTCAGGAAGCAAATAAGATTAGTAGGATAATAAAGTAATGTTTAGTGAACTTTTCCTTCCGGGAGAAGAATTAAAAGGAACTTTTAATAAAACGGGCTAGGTGTGATTGCCTGCCAGCAAAACTAAGATGCCCAAAGAATAAAACGATAACTAAATAAATTAATTTTGTAAAATGCAAACATCAGAACAAACAGTAAACGAGAAAGTGCAGGCAACCTGGAAAAAACGTCCTCTTATCATTAGTGGGCCATGCAGTGCAGAAACCGAAGAGCAGGTATTGGCAACCGCACAACGGCTTGCTGCTACAGGTAAAGTTGATATGTTGCGGGCAGGCATCTGGAAACCCAGAACAAAACCCGGTATGTTTGAAGGGGTAGGTGCCAAAGGATTGCCTTGGTTACAACAGGCCAAAAAGTTGACTGGATTACCAACAACTGTAGAAGTAGCAACTGGTAAACAGGTTCAGGATGCACTAACTTTTGATGTGGATGTTTTATGGATTGGTGCAAGAACTACTGTGAATCCTTTTAGTGTTCAGGAAGTGGCTGATGCATTGCGTGGTGTAAATGTTCCGGTAATGATTAAAAATCCAATTAATCCCGACCTTGAATTATGGGGAGGTGCAATAGAAAGGATTGCCCGTGCCGGGGTAAAGCAAATTGGAATGATACATCGGGGTTTTAGTTCTTATGGCAATACAGAATACCGCAATGCACCCATGTGGCATTTGGCCATAGATATGAAATTAAGGCATCCGGAAATGCCAATGATTAATGATCCCTCTCATATATGTGGCAACCGTGAAATGCTTCATGATACAATGCAAAAAGCAATAGACCTCGACTATGATGGCTTGATGGTTGAAAGTCATATTGACCCGGATAATGCATGGAGCGATGCCAAACAACAAGTTACTCCGGAGCGGCTTGCAGAAATACTAGATAGTATAATCTGGAGAAAAGAAGATGTGAATTCCGAAGAGTACCATGCAGCGCTGGAAGCCTTGCGTCAGAAAATAAATCACCTGGATGATGAGTTGATGCAGATACTTGGACAGCGTATGAAAATTTCTGAACAAATTGGTAAGTATAAAAAGGAAAATAATATTACCATACTGCAGATTACCCGTTGGAATGAAATTATTGAAAGAGCAAGTTTAAAAGGTGATAAATTTGGGTTAAGCAAGGAGTTTATTACAAAATACCTTGATGCAGTGCATATGGAAAGTATTAATCATCAGAAGAAAGTGTTGGATGCTTAAGGATGGTTTGAGGTTTAATGTTTGAAGTTTGATCTTTTTGTAACAGTATTACCTACGGGGTATTTTGGATTATTATCGCCTATGCAGTTCACACTATGGTGAAGAGGTGTCGAATACTTGTACTTAATTCTATTCTGCATTTTCGAAAAGTTAATTTTCTTTGTGGCTTTGCGTGAAATAAAAATAAATAATGAGAAAGCTTTCATATAAATTTTCCAATTCATCAGTTGATTATTACTTCGATGGAAGTATTTCTTACCTGAAAAAAATTGTAGATGCAAAGAATGCCATCATCATTACCGATGAAAATGTGTACAAGCATCATCAATCCCGTTTCAAAGGGTGGAATGTAATTGTATTAAAAGCCGGTGAAGAATACAAAGTACAGGCAACCGTTGATGCATTAATCGAAATGTTGATTGAAATGGAAGCCGACCGCAGTACTACTTTGGTTGGTATTGGCGGGGGAGTAATTACAGATATTACCGGTTATGTGGCATCTGTTTATATGCGGGGCATTAGTTTTGGATTTATTCCAACTTCAATTTTGGGATTAGTTGATGCGTCTATCGGTGGCAAAAATGGCATTGATGTAGGGGAATATAAAAACATGGTGGGGATAATCCGGCAACCTTCTTTTATTCTGCATGATATTGCTTTCCTGAATTCGTTGCCGCAAACGGAGTGGGAAAACGGTTTTGCAGAAATTATCAAACATGCCTGTATTAAAGATGCATCAATGTTTGCAGAGTTGGAAAAGAATTCATTGAAAACTTACAAGGGAAGTAAAAAAACGATTGGCGAATTAATTCAGCGGAATGCTTTGATTAAAACAAAGGTTGTGCAGATGGATGAATTTGAGAAAGGAGATAGGAGAATTTTGAATTTTGGTCATACACTGGGACATGCGCTGGAAACACAGTATGAATTGTTGCATGGACAAGCCATAGCAATAGGAATGACATATGCTTGTCACATTTCAGAGCAAATAACAGGATTCAAACAAACTGAAAGAGTGGTAAATGTTTTGGCTAAGTATAACTTACCTACTTATGCATCGTTTGATAAGCAGAAAGTTTTTAATGTACTCAGAATGGATAAGAAGAGAGAAAAAAAAGAAATGAATTATGTTTTATTGCAAAGAATTGGTAAAGGTGTAGTAAAACAAATTGCTTTAAAAAAATTGGAACAAATAATTGATAAATTTTAAATTCCCGTTTGGGATATGAGGTATCATGAAAGTAACAATAAATCCATCGCATTTAAGAGGAGTTATTCTGGCACCAGCATCTAAAAGTGCCATGCAAAGAGCTTGTGCAGCGGCTTTAATTCACAAAGGCAAAAGTATTATAAAGAATTCCGGTAACTCTAATGATGATAAAGCTGCAATTGAGATAATTAAAACATTGGGTGCAGAAGTGGAGTTTGCAGGAGATGAAATGAAAGTATTGAGTTCAGGATTTTCTGTTAACACCCATATAGTGGATGGGCACATTGATTGTGGTGAATCAGGTTTAAGTATCCGTATGTTCACTCCCCTTGGAGCAATAAGTAATAAAAAAATAATCATAAAAGGTGCCGGAAGTTTATCAACCAGGCCAATGGATTTTTTTGATGAAATATTACCACAGCTTGGTGTAAAAATAAAAAGCAACAAAGGCAAATTGCCAATGACTATTCAAGGCCCGTTACAGCCAAAGAATATTGAAGTAGATGGATCATTGAGTTCACAATTCCTTACTGGTTTAATACTGGCATATTCAGCAATTGATGCAAAAGATGTTTCCATTAAAGTAAAAAATCTTAAAAGCAAACCGTATATAGACTTGACATTGGATGTAATGAAACAATTTGGATTAAAAGTCCCGGAGAATAGAAATTATGAAGAATTTATTTTCCATAGCGAACCCACTCACCACTCACCACTCACCACTCACAATTACACCGTCGAAGGCGACTGGAGCGGAGGAGCATTTCTTTTAGTTGCCGGTGCTGTTGCTGGTCCAATAACGATAAGGGGTTTAGATTTAACTTCAACCCAGGCAGATAAAAAAATTGTTGATGTATTAATGTTAGCCAATGCCGGGATTGCTATTGAAGCAAAGGGAATTAAAATACATCCTTCTGAAATGAATGCATTTGAATTTGATGCAACAGATTGTCCGGATTTGTTTCCTCCATTGGTGGCATTGGCTGCTTATTGTATAGGCGAAACAAAGATAAAAGGGGTTAGCAGGTTAATGCATAAAGAAAGCAACAGGGCAATGACGTTGCAAGAAGAGTTTGGAAAAATGGGAGTAAACATAGAATTAGATGATGATATTATGGTAGTTCATGGTAATGCAAAAGTGAAAGGAGCAATAGTTCATTCTCATCATGACCACCGGATTGCTATGGCCTGTGCAATTGCCGCATTAAAAGCTAGTGGGGAAACAACTATTGAAGAAGCAGGTGCTGTGAAGAAATCATATCCGGATTTCTATAATGATTTGAAAAAGCTCGGCGCTGACGTATCTTTACCTTATCAACATTTCAATCTGTAAATTTTGAATTCATTTGGTCGAATATTTCGCATTTCCATTTTTGGAGAATCGCATGGTGAATGTGTGGGGATCACTATCGATGGCTGCCCGGCAGGCTTATCGTTAACTCCTGAAGATTTATTACCTGATCTTGAAAAAAGAAAAGGCGGCAGACAAAAAGGAACTACACCAAGACAGGAGGATGATTACCCGATTTTTAAAAGTGGAATTTTTAATGGTAAGACAACAGGGTTTCCCATTACAATATTCTTTGAAAACAAAAATACCAGGAGCGAAGATTATAAAACGCAAAGAAGCATTCCAAGGCCAGGTCATGCAGATTGGGTGGCGAACCAGAAGTTTGGCGGTAATGAAGATTATCGGGGAGGCGGACATTTTAGTGCAAGGCTTACAGCCGGGATTGTGGCAGCGGGTGCCATTGCAAAGAAATTAATGAAGGGTATCAGCATCATTGCAGAAGTAACAGAGATTGGGGGTGAGAAAGATTTGGAACAAGGCTTGCAAAAGGCAATTGATGCCAAAGATTCTGTAGGCGGAATTGTTGAGTGCAAAGTAAATGGTCTGCCTGTTGGTTTGGGAGAACCTTATTTTGATTCTATAGAATCTGAATTATCTCATATCCTTTTTGCCATACCTGCAGTAAGAGGTGTAGAATTCGGAACTGGATTTATGGCCGCAAAAATGTTTGGAAGCCAACATAATGATGCTATTGAAAATATGTCTGGTAATACCAGGACCAACCATGCAGGTGGAGTTGTAGGCGGAATAACAAATGGCAATGAATTGCTTTTCCGTTTGGCTGTTAAACCAACATCTTCCACACCCAAGGAGCAAAACAGTTTAAACTGGGATACAGGGACAACAGAAGATTTTTCTATTAAAGGTCGTCATGATTTATGTGTGGCACTCCGGGCTCCTGTAATAGTTGAGGCAGTTACGGCAATTGTATTAGCAGATTTTCTCTTATTGGCTCAAAATATAAAAAGGGTAATATCCTAATTTGAAATTATATTAACGATTATGCCTATTATTTATCATGTTACGACTGCTGCTGATTGGAAGGCAGCAAAAAAACAAGGCTATTACGAACATCTTTCACTGAAAGATGAAGGGTTTATCCATTGCTCACAGGATCACCAGGTTACCGGTGTACTTGAAAGATATTTTGCCGGTAAAACAGATTTGGTAAAACTGGTTATTGATACAAATAGATTAACCAGCAGATTTGTTTTTGACTGGTCGCCTTCTACGCAAGATACTTTCCCGCATGTATATGGCCCCATCAATGTTGAAGCAGTTGTTGATGTTATTTCTTTGTAATGGGTATAAAAATTGCAAACCCATCTCCCTGATATTGAAATGTTTTAGTATTTTGTAATACCATCTTGATTTAATAAGTAGTCCAAAGGACTGCGTTGAAATCTTAGATGGTATTATGCCGCAGAAAAACTATTTGGACTAATTTATATTTCAAAGCGGTATATCACATAAATTTCAGTTTCAGAATTCTCAATGTTGAGTAAAATGCCAGCACTTCAGCAACCAGGCTATTGTAAGAAACTAACAAGACTTGGTTTTTTATTTATTAGTACAATTATAACCATCGCATTGGTTACTTCCTGCCACAGCAAAAATAATAAGGGCGATTTGGCAGATACCCCTGAAGAATTACAAGAAAAAGCAATTCTGATAATTAAGAATTCAATTCAATCAGTAAATGAAAAGGGTACTTTATTTATTGACAGTCTAAATGAACTCAGGCAGATAAGGTTAGTAAGTCTTATTTATCAAAAGAATGGTTTTTCACCACTTTGGTTTCATAATGATCAGTGGTTACCTGCCGGGGATTCACTTTCTTTATTTATTGAAAATTCACAACTATTTGGATTATTCCCTCAAGATTATGGTAGCGATGCGATCATAGAAATTCGGAAAAAGTTTTTAAATGATAGCTTGTCAAAATCAGATAGAAAAGATGCTTCATTATGGTCAAAGTCTGATTTACTGCTTACCAATGCTTTTTTTCAATTGGTAAAAGATATAAAGCTGGGTCGTTTACCTACAGATAGTATTTCACTTAGAAAAGATTCTGTATTATCAGATGATTTTTATTTAAAAAGCATCGAGTCATTACGGCAGGATGGAAAGGCAACGATTCTTTTCAGGAATCTGGAACCTGTTCATACGGGCTACCAGAATTTGAAGAATGGGATTAAAGATTTTCTTGATCATGCTGATTACCGGCAGTTCACCATTGTCCCTTCATCAAAAGACTCTTTAAACTTCAAAAAAATATTGCAGAAGCGGTTATTTGAAGGAGGCTATATTTCTTTTGATAGTCTTCAGGCAGATTCTGCACAATTAGCAAATGCGGTTAAAAAATTTCAGAAAGAAAAAGGAATAACAGTAGATGGCCGGGCGGGAGAAGGGACCATCCGTATGTTAAATACATCTGACAGGGAAAAGTTTATACGTATTGCTATTAGCCTCGATAAATATAAAATGTTGCCTGAAAAAATGCCTGAAACATTTGTTTGGGTAAATACTTCCGCCAATTACCTGGAATTAATTGATAATGGCTCAGTAAAACTTTGGTCTAAAGTGATTTCCGGAAAGGCAAAAACAAGGACACCGGTTTTAACCAGTTTAATAAATTCGTTAATCACCTATCCACAATGGGTGCCCCCGCCAAGTATTGTAAATAAAGAGATTTTGCCCGCCGTTAAAAGAAATCCGGATTACCTGCGTCGAAAAGGATTTAGTCTTCTCAACGGAAATGGGGAGGAGGTTGATCCATTTTCTGTAGATTGGTCAAAATACAGTAAAAATATACCATATAGGATTGTACAGGGCAGTGGAGATGCCAATGCACTTGGAGTAATGAAGTTTGTTTTTGACAATAAATATTCGGTTTATTTGCATGATACCAATCAGCGGTTTCTTTTTGCAAACAGTATGCGATCTCTTAGTCATGGATGTGTAAGAGTACAGGAATGGAAAAAACTGGCCGAATTTATTATAAAAAAGAATAGCTTTAAGTCAGAAGGTGTCTCAGTTAGCAGGATAGATTCCTTAAATACATGGCTGCAAAACAAGCAAAAAAAGATAATTAGCCTGAAAAATAGAATACCGGTTTTTATCCGGTACATTACCTGCGAAGGTCAAAACGGGAGGATTTCTTTTTATGATGATGTATATTCGGAAGATAAAATGCTTAGCGAAAAGTATTTTAAAGCCAATTAAAATGCTTCTTTTTGAAGAATCCTGGGATCAGAAAACTTTTCTGGAAAAGTAGCTACCCGGATTTGGTGAATAATAAGTAAATAATTTATTTCAGGATATTGAACATACCAGTTATTTTTGTTCAGATTTAAACCAAACTATCTCTTTATGAAGAAGATAATATCTGTATTATTTGCGCTGTACTTACTTGTACCTGCCAGTTTTGGCCAGAATGAAGAAATCAGGCCAAAGGCGCTTGGCGTAAGTTTTTTCCTTAATGATTTTGTTACACCACAACGAATCAGAACAACATCTCTTAGTCAGGTGCTTGCCGATAAGAAATTCGCAAAAATGAGAGAAATGAATGCTGGTCTTGCGGTAACCTATTTTAAGGGGATAGGCAAGCATGTAGATATTGCGGCCTCATTGGGTGGTTCGTTTATGCGTTACCCAATGCCAGGAAGAACTTTTTTAAATAATAATCTTTTACTGGAAACAAATGCTTCACTTAATTTAAAAATGACAACGGAGGCATATTGGCTTCAACCATATTTGTCTTTAGGTGTTGGTGCTCATAAGTATCGTTCTTATTATGGGGCTTTTTTGCCACTTGGTGTAGGCATGAAAGTTAATCTGTTTGATGAAGCACATCTTTTTATTACTTCTACATACCGGGTTCCGGTTACAACAGAAACGGCTAACTACCATTTTCAGCATAGCTTAGGAATTGCCGGCAGTTTAGGGAAGAAAAAAGTTGAACCAGTTAAGTTATTAGAACCACCAAAACCACCTGCAGATACAGATGGAGATGGTATAATCGATAGCCTTGATAAATGCCCAACTGTAAAAGGATTGGCAAAATATGAAGGTTGCCCGATACCTGATACAGATAAAGATGGTATCAATGATGAAGAAGACAAATGCCCAACGGTTCCGGGTTTGGCCCGCTACCAGGGATGTCCTATACCTGATACTGATAAAGATGGTATCAATGATGAAGAAGACAAATGCCCAACTATTCCGGGTGTTGCAAGATACCAGGGATGTCCGGTACCAGATACAGATGGTGATGGTGTAAATGATGAGGAAGATAAATGTGTTACTATTCCAGGTCCGAAAGAAAATTACGGATGTCCGGTTATAACGGAGGAAATTAAAA
>JBARSW010000458.1:0-4523 GCA_049644925.1 Chitinophagaceae bacterium
CACCTAACATTAATCAATAAACAACCCATAAAAACTTCGTACATTAATGGCATAAAAAAGCCGCTATGTCCGAAAACCCGGGCTCTGCCAATATTGTGTTGCGGAATATTATCGTCGGGATTACTACAACTGTACTCGGCGCTATCATTGTGTATTTTCTTGGGTTTAAAGACAGGAATGTGAACAAGCTTCCGCAGCAAGAAAATATGCTGGCCACAAGAGAAGCTACCATACAGGCATGGAAATCGTATGTGGCGGCAGAAAATCTGCTCTTGCAAAACTTCAATACTTTCTCCACCAATTTTACTTTAGCAAGATTTGATGAATACAAAAAATTAACGCTGGCCGAAGTGGACCGCTTTAACAAAGACATCAATAAATTGCTGGAAAATAAAAACCTGGATCCTTCTATAGTATCGCTGCTGGAGCGAAGACTACGGCTTAAAGAAAACTGGGTTGAGAAATACAGTAACCACCTGAAAAATTACCAGCGAATTGCTAACGAAGTGCTGCCCGACTTTGAAAAAAGCAAAGCGCTGCGGGATGAATCTTTCCGGTTTCAAAACGATGTAAAAGACCTCGATCAGAAGTTTGCCAACGAAATTGGTGGCCTTTGCAAAGTGCTTACGGAAAAAAACAATTACAATTTCTCCTGGAACGAATTGCTGCTTTTTCAGCCGCCACATGTAAACTTGACCACCGGCAGCTCATCTACCAATACCATAAACACGACAGACGTATGGGGTGGTGCTGTTACTTACACACCGGAGTTGTTTTGCGGGCGGTGGACATCTGCAGATGATGCCAACAACCAGTTGGTAGGCTATATCAATATCTATGCAGATGGAAAGTTCTATTATTATTTTATTTCGGGAGACAGCACCTATGGTTATTGGCAGCTAAACAGGAATCAACTGAAACTGGTGTACGACCAGTATTGGGGTGCCGGCCAATCTTTTTTGTATGATATTACTACCGCCACCGGCCTTGCCTTTACCTTACGGCTGGCCGCTCCACCTTATAATTTAATTTCTTTCAACAGGCAGTAAGAATGCCCCATAATATTGAGGGGAACACTACGAAAACTTTTAGTTTCAACCCAGTTTATCAGAATTGATTTTATAATGATAAATTAAATTTGAAAATTAAGGCTATAAATAGTAGAAAAATTGAATTATACAGAATTGGATTAATACTTTTGAGGTTCATCCTCTTAAAATCAAAATTAAAATTATGGAACAGAAAATACTTTGTATTGATATTGGCGGTTCTCATATTAAAGGCGCAATTCATAATGAAGCTGGTGAAATGATATCAGTTTATAAAAAATTTGACACCCCTTTGCCTGCTACCCCCGACAAAGTATTGGAAGTTATTCAGCAATTGGCAGCAGCGTTAGTCGGGTATGAAAAAATTTCTGTCGGATTTCCGGGATATGTTAAAGATGGAGTAGTTATAACGGCACCCAATCTGGGTTCTGATGCCTGGCATAATATTAAATTTAGTGAGGAAATTACTGCTTTATTGGGCAAGCCTGCCAAAGTGGTGAATGATGCAGACATGCATGGAATGGGGATTGCCGGTGGTAAGGGGTTTGAAATTGTGGCAACTATTGGAACAGGCTTTGGTACTGCATTTTTATATAATGGTCAATTGTTGCCGCATATTGAATTGGCTCATCATCCCATATCAAAAGGCAGAGATTATGATGAATATATCGGGCAGAAAGCCATGGATGATGCAGGTAAAGTAAAATGGAATATGCGAATGAGTAAAGTACTGTCTGTTTTAAAAACAGTTTTTAATTATGACCATCTTTATCTTGGTGGGGGCAATGCATCAAAAATAAAATTTGAACTTGATGAGAATATAAGCATTGTAACCAACTTAGAGGGTTTAAAAGGTGGTGCCATGTTGTGGAAGTAAAAAAGTAGTTTGAAATTTTACTTTGCCTTTTTTTCTTTCCCGATTATTTCGGGTAAGGCAAGAAAACTGCACTAACTACCCCGCATTATCGTTTCCATTTTTTTACCTCTGGCCAGTTCATCAACCAGTTTGTCTAAATAACGCACCTGTTGTGTAAGCGGATTTGGGATATCTTCTAACCGGTAGCCGCAGATTATTCCGGTAATGAGGTGTGCATTGGGGTTGAGCGTTGCCTTTTTGAAAAAGTTTTCAAAGGTTGCTTTTTCATGAATGAGGGCTTCTGTTTTTTTCTTATCGTAGCCGGTTAGCCAGGTGATGACCTGCTGTAATTCTGCTGCTGTTCTGCCTTTCTTTTTTACTTTTTCCAGGTAAAGCGGATACACTGAACTGAATAGCATGTTGGCAATCCGTTGATCTTGTGTGGCACTTGTTTTCACTGAAGTTGTTTTTACATTCATTATAGTCTTAAGAAATATGGTACTCTTCGTTCACATTTCTGACTGAATACATTGCTAAGGTCGTAAAGTTTTTAAACTAATTGCTTCATTTGGTTTTCAAGAATTATGTTGTCGGCTGTAGCACTTACGGTACTTTTGAGTTGTGTTACTGATTAACGCCGGGCCTGCCTGCCGGCGAAGACAGGTAAACTCCGCACATAACTTGTCCCATTTATTTAGGTTTCAATTACGAAACGGTGAAGATACCCGGCAGGGAAGAAAAATTCTGTTTATTTAAAATAGGAAGCAGGATTCTTGCCACCGGCTTTAACGATTTCCAATCTTTTTTTCATTGCCAGTGAAATAGCTGCATCTTCTTTACGATTAAAAATTTCAACCAATGCAATCAGTGAATTGACATCATTAGGGTCAATACTTTCTGATTTTTTGAAATAAGGTAATGCCTGGTCAAACAAGCTCATTATTTCGCTACGGATAGTATTGAATTTTTTAATTCCTTCCGCTGAAAGATCTTCTGGTAGTGCATTCAATTGTTGCGTACGGACAGCAGCTTTGTTGTAATAAAGTGCACCGAGGGAATAGTTCGCATCCAGGTTTTTGGGATCTCTCATCAGCCCATCAGCATAGCATTTTTTTGCTTTATCAAAATAAATAGTGGCTTTAGCCAGATCATTTTCTTTTTGAGCCAATTGATACAGGTTGTCATATACATTACCAAGCGTTACATAAAGACCGATATTGACAGGTTCCAATTTAATGGCATCTTCCAGGAGGCCTGTTAATTCAGTTAACCGACTGGCTTTTAGTAAAAAGTTGATTTCTGCAAATAAAAGGCCTGGATTTTTTGGAAATTTTTTGCGTCCTTCTACGAGAATCTTCCCGGCACCTGCTTCATCGCCCTTCTGTAGTTTGCAATTATAAAGGCCTTCATACACTTCTGGTTTATCAGTGCCTGCTTTGTACAATTCATTATAAAAAATAATGGCATCGTTGCAGCGATTTGCAAGGGATGCAGCTATACCGGTGATGTACAATTGGTTTTCCAGTTGGCCCGGATCATCGAGCAGGCTTTTATGCCCGTTAGCCTTCAATATTTCGTGACTCTCTATTTCGGCACGAAAGGATAAAAATGATTTTTCGTATTCCTTTGATTCATATTTACTCACTCCAATATTAACCAGGTTTGCCTGGACTTCGATTATGCCATTTAAGAAGGCTGATCTTTCATCCGATTTCTGGGATATCGTTTGCAAGAAACCATTTTTATAAGCTTCAAATGCAACGAGGGCATCATTATCACCTGTTAAGCTGGCGTTGGTATTAAACATTCTTATGGCTAAATCTCTTTGCAGCCGGGTATTGTAAACATTTCCTTTGGTGAGCCAGGCAGATGCGAGGGCCTTTGCTTCCGGTGTTTTCAGCGCCTTTTCAATCAGGGTCCTGGCTTCTTCCAATTTTGCAGCATTGCCTGCAGGATCGATATTATAAGCAGCAAGTGCCTTGTCTGCACTTTTTGCAAGCACAGTACCATCTTGCTGGGCAGAAGAGGACAGCACAGAGATTAATGCGATTGCCAGTGTAACGAAATTATTTTTCATTTACAATAATACAAAGAAAGAAAACAATGCTGCATTAAATAAAACCTGCGATTGTGAAAATACACTCTTACATGCTTTTAAAAAAAGCAATCTGTTTTATGGTTGGTTTTTCCAGATCTTTGAAACTGATAGTTCATTGTAAACGAAGCATAACTCTGATACCTGCACGCAGGCAACCAGTATTATTTATTTTTGGACTGCCCGCAGCAGTGTGTGGAAAGCTATGGACAACCTGGGAACTTTATTGAGCGATACCAATATTAAAGAGTAGATTCGGTTTAATTTAAGTACCCCGCCGTAAACAACACTCGGCAGTTTGCTTTTTTATCATTAACACTTCCCTTATGCAATTTTTAAAAGCAACTCTCCGGATTTCTTTTGTATTCTTTTTTTGGTGGAACGGACATATTGCCGGAGCACAAACAGAAACGGCTTTAACAAAATATCAGAATGATAAATACCGTTTTAGCTTTTCTTACCCTGCGCAATATTTATTGGAACTGGTAAATGATGATGAATGGATCATCCGTAATACTGAAAG
>JBARSW010000459.1:0-1573 GCA_049644925.1 Chitinophagaceae bacterium
GTTGATACCACCTCCTTTGAAACCACCTGCTTCTAAAATTATTAGCATAGCTTCTGTCAGTTCATTTATATCATTAGGGAATTGATCTGTATCCCATCCATTCTGGTAATCACCCCGATTGGCATCAATACTTCCCAGCAAACCTGCATCTGCCGCTACCTGTAATTCATGGGTAAATGTATGGCCAGCAAGAGTAGCATGGTTTACTTCTATATTTAAACTAAAATCATTCAGCAGATCATTCTGACGCAAAAATCCAATTACCGTTTCGCTATCATAATCATATTGATGTTTGGATGGCTCGCATGGCTTGGGCTCAATAAAGAATTGTCCTTTGAAACCATTTTTTCTTGCATAATCTTTTGCTGTGTGTAAAAATTTTGCAAAATGTTCTTTCTCTCTTTTCATGTTGGTGTTCAATAAACTCATATATCCTTCTCTCCCTCCCCAGAATACATAATTTTCTCCACCCAATTCAATCGTTGCATCAAGAGCAGCTTTTACCTGGGCGGCTCCATGTGTTAATACATGAAAATCGGGATTGGTAGAAGCTCCGTTCATATAACGCCTGTGCGAAAAAAGATTAGCAGTACCCCATAATAATTTTACTCCACTTGCTTTTTGTTTTTCATTAAAATAAGCAGTGATAGCTTTCAGTCTTCTGTCGTTTTCATTAATATCGTTGGAATAATCTACCGCATCTACATCGTGAAAACAATAATAAGGCAGACCGAGTTTAGTAATAAACTCAAAGGCAGCATCTGCTTTATCTTTTGCCCTTTCCACTGCATCCCCTTTTTCATTCCAGGGAAAAATATGGGTGGGTTCGCCAAAGGGATCAGCGCCACTGCCAACAAAACTGTGCCAGTATGCACAGGCGAACCGCAGGAATTCTTTCATGGGTTTACCTGCTACCATTCTGTTTTCATCATACCACCGAAAAGCTAAGGGGTTATCAGATTGAACACCTTCAAATTTAATCTTACCAATGCCTTTAAAATATTCTTTATTACCTGTAATTACTGACATATTGTTTAATTTTAAAATTATTGAATCAGTTTAATTGTTTTTTTAATTGAGTAAGCCACTTGTTGTAATGCACTTCATAGTTATTCTTTCCATCGGGCTCAATTACCCGTACTGGTTTAAAATGTTCAAATGCTTCTTTAGGATCAACGTAAATTTTTGCACCGAGGCCTCCGCCAATTGCAGCACCCACACTTCCATCGCAGTTGTATAATTCAACCGGAACATTCAATGTATTTACAAAACATTCTGTAAACACTTCGCTTAAAAACATATTAGCTTTTCCGGCGCGGATTACCTGGGGATTCATTCCATTTTCTCTCATAATATCCAGTCCATATTTAAATGCAACAGCTATCCCTTCCTGTGCTGCCCTGAAAATATGAGCATCGGTATGCATGTTAAAATCTATTCCTGAAATATGCGATCCTACCATTTTATTGTTCAGCATTCTTTCGGCCCCATTTCCAAATGGTAAAATTGTAACTCCTTCACATCCGGGATCAATTAAAGCAGCCGCATCATTTACCTGCTGATAGGTCAACCG
>JBARSW010000460.1:0-7091 GCA_049644925.1 Chitinophagaceae bacterium
GTAATTAAATCAACAGATTTTATTCCGCAGTCAAGTGATATAATTAATGTGAATCCATTTTCTTTTGCGAAGTCAATTCCTGCTTTGCTTACACCATAACCTTCCCGGTAGCGGTGGGGAATATAAAAATCAAGCCCGGAATGAAACTTACTCAGAAATTGATACATACTTGCAACAGAGGTAGTGCCATCAACATCATAATCACCAAATACAAGAATTTTTTCTTCCTGGTTTATTGCTGACAAGATTCTATCAACAGCTATTTTCATGTCTTTCATCAACCAGGGGCTGTGTAATCCGGAAAGTTGCGGACGAAAGAAATCCTTTGCATGTTCAAATGTTTCAAATCCACGTTGAACTAAAATACTGCAAATAACAGGGTGAATTTTTAAGGCATCTTGCAGTGCTTTTACTTTTTCATCATCGGATTTCAATATGTTCCACCTTTTTTGCATCTGAGTAATGTAAACTTTTTAAAGTGTTTAATATTTGCGATCCGTTACATAAAGCACCATATCTTCCAGGCCCTGCCGGATTGGGCTATCAGGAAATTGCCTTAATATTTCAATGGCTTCCTGTCTATATTCATTCATTTTATTTGTGGCATATTCTATTCCCCCGAATTCTACTACTTTGTCTATTACCCATTTCACTTTTGCTTTATCGTTATTGTTGTTCTTTACAATATAAATAATTTTGCGGCGGGTTTCCTTATCAGTATTATTCAATGTATATATCAGGGGCAGGGTAAGTTTTTTTTCTTTAATATCATTTCCGGTTGGTTTACCAACGTTTTCGCTGGCATAATCAAACAAGTCGTCTTTTATTTGGAAGGCCATACCGGTTTTTTCTCCAAACAGTCTCATTCTTTCTGTTATTTCATCATCCTGGCTGGTACTCCAGGCACCTGCTGCACAGGCAGAGGCCAGCAAAGAAGCTGTTTTATTCCTGATGATTTCGAAATAAATATCTTCTTTCAGATTCAGACTCCTGGCTTTTTCTAACTGCAATAGTTCACCTTCACTCATTTTTCTTACTGCATCAGAAAGGATATGAAGAATCCGGTGATCATTATTATCCAATGAAAGCAAAAGGCCTTTGGCTAATAAATAATCACCTATTAAAACGTTTGCCTTGGCTTTCCAAAGGGCATAAGTAGAGAAAAAGCCCCTTCTTTCCATCGAATCGTCCACCACATCATCATGTACCAGGGTTGCGGTATGCAATAGTTCAACTAATGAAGCAGCACGGTAGGCCGGCTCATTAATTTCTCCACATAGTTTAGCCGATAGCAGGACAAACATGGGTCTTAATTGCTTGCCTTTTCGCTTTACAACATACCTCATAATGCGGTCAAGTAGCGGTGCCTGGCTTCGCATTGCCTCCTTAAACCGGGTTTCGAAAGCCAGTAGTTCGTTGCTGATAAGATGTGTGGGTAATTGCATTTTTAAAAACAGGGCAATTTACGGGCAAAAAAATAATTGGAAGCCAAAGCAACAAAAATGCCTTAGAAATTGACTAAGTAATTGAAAATAATGGGCAAACGTGGAAATTATTCATATAAAAATTTGGTAATTAATCCTCATTTTCTAAATTTGCATATTATTTAGGACATTGTTCACAAATCTTAATCCTTAGTTATGGCAAGCAAAAAGTTAATTTTATTAACAGGCGTATTCTGTCTGTTAGCGTCTTATGGCTATTCACAAAGAGTAGGAGCCAGTTATGACGTAAAAGATTCGTCTCTTATACCCGAAAAAAGAATGCCTCAGCATTCTGAGTTTTTAAATGGAACATACAATTTTCCTGCAAAACCCCGAAACCAATGGGAAATTGGTATTAAAGGTGGTTTATTTCAGGTTAGTGGTGATATTCCAGCTAAATTTCTTTCCCCAGGTTTTGGAGTACATGTTAGAAAATCATTCGGATACATTTTCTCTATGCGTTTAGAGTATATGTATGGTATCGGTAAAGGGCAACACTGGAGGACAGCCGAAAACTATCGCAAAAATTCACCATTGTATGATGCTGGTTATTTTGCTCCTTACAGAACTCCTGCTGGTCCAATTGTTTTCCAGTCTAAACTGGGAACATCTACTACCCGGGATGTTGTTTATTACAACTACAAAACTGTTGTTCAGGATCTTTCTCTTGAAGGTGTTGTTACTTTAAACAACATCCGGTTTCACAAATCAAAAACTGGCTTTAATTTTTATGGTTTTGCCGGAGTAGGTGGGAGCATTTACGACACAAAAGTGAATGCGTTAAATGCAAATGCACAAAACTCAAAGTATAATTATAACGCAATTGCTCAGTCTGCGTACACTGATCGCAAATCAAAGCTTAAAGAGTTGAAAAACTTACTGGATGATTCTTACGAGTCTCCTGCTGAAAATCAGGGTGATCGCCGTCCAAAATTGTTTGGAGATACTTTTAAACCTTCTGGTACAGTAGGCGCAGGTGTGGCTTTTAAATTGAGCAACAGGATAAATCTGGCACTGGAAGATCGTTGGACATTCATCAAGGATGATCTACTGGACGGACAACGTTGGCAAGAGCATGCATGGGGTGATGCCGTTCAAACCCGTGATTTCGATTCTTATAATTTTTTAAGCCTTGGCTTGAATATAAATATCGGTGCTAAATCTGTAGAACCACTCTGGTGGCTAAATCCACTAGATTATGCTTACAGCGAAATACGCAACCCTCGTTTGATGCGTCTGCCAAAGCCAGTTCTGCCTGATAGCGATGCCGATGGTATTACAGACCAGTTTGACCAGGAACAAACTCCTGCTGGTTGCCCTGTTGACAGCCATGGTGTTTCTAAAGATACTGATGGAGACGGTGTACCTGATTGTAAGGATAAAGAATTGATTACACCTACTTATTGCCAACCTGTTGATGCTGATGGTATTGGTAAATGCCCGGACCCTGAGTGCTGCAATAAAATAATAACTCAACCACCAGTACAAACTTGTGCTGAAAAATTAGGTTCATTGCCAAGTGTTGCTTTCAAAACTGGTTCTAACAAACTGGATGATGATGCAAAAGCTGTACTTTCTACTGTTGCCGCTAAATTGCGTAACAATCCAGGTTGTAATGTAGTGGTAATCGGATATTGCTCTTCTAGTAAAAAAGAGCAGCAATTAAGCTGGGATCATGTAAATACTGTAATTAATTACATGGTTGACAAAGAAGGTATCAGTACAGATCGCTTCATCTTTAACTACGGTCAGGAAGGTGGCGATTGCAATACAGTTGACCTCCGTGCTGCTGCAGAAGGTGAAAGTGGACCAACCACAGTTGAACCTCCGCACCCAAATCTTCGTAAGAACTAAGATTTATATACTTTTTGCTGATAAAACCCTCCCGGTTATCCTGGAGGGTTTTTTATCATTAAAAATTGATTTTAACTCCATTTATCAAAACCTTAACCCATTAGTTTTGGCCAATTATCTTTTTTACGTAAGATTTGCCAGTATCAGTTAACTTTGCAAACATTTTATGAGATTTATCTGGATTTTAATAATAGCTTTTATTCTGGGCAGTTGTAATCGTGGTATCAGTAAAATACTGAAGAATCCTGACCCCGCATACAAACTTCGAATTGCAGAACAGTATTTTGTGAAAAAGAAATATGTACTTGCCCAACAATTATATGAGGATATTATGCCTTATTATAAAACGGGGAAGGAGTTTGAAGATATTTATTACAAGTATGCCTATTGTGCTTATTACCAGGAAGATTATCTGAATGCAGAAAACCTTTTTAAAAGTTACCTTGAAATATTTTCTAATAGTGCCAGGCTGGAAGAAGTTGATTTTATGAGGGCTTATACATTCTTTAAGCAATCCCCAAAGGCAGAACTGGATCAGACCAGTACTATTAAAGCTATAGGGATGATGCAGACTTTTATTAATACACACCCCGGCTCTACCAAAAATAAAGAGGCAACTGAAATTATTGATCAGTGCAGGGCAAAACTAGAATTGAAAGATTATAAAAGTGCCCAACTTTATTATGATATCGGTCAGTTCAGGGCAGCAGGTGTGGCATTTGCAGCACTTTTAAACGGGTACCCTGAATCAATGAAAGCTGATGAATATAAGCTGATGATCATAAAATCCTATTACCGGTTTGCGGAAATGAGTGTTGAGGAAAAAAAGGTAGAGCGATTTGAACAGGTTATTACAGAGTGTAATGATTTTACAGATAGATTCCCGGATAGTAAATTAAAAAAAGACGCAGATAATTTTTTAAATTTATCACAAAACAATATTAAAAATTTTAGCAATGAGCAAATTAAGACGCCAGCTTAGTGCAGGCATTACCAATAACGTAGAAACCAGGAACCTTGATGATATAAAAGGGAAAACAGGTAACCTTTACGAATCAATTTCTATTGTTGGTAAAAGAGCCAACCAGATCAATATTTCTTTGAAAGAGGAATTGCATAATAAACTGGAAGAATTTGCCAGCCATACCGACAGCCTGGAAGAAATTCATGAAAACAAAGAACAGATTGAAATATCCAGGGCTTATGAAAGAATGCCTAACCCTGCATTGCTGGCCACCCAGGAGTTTATGGAGGATAAAATTTATTTCCGTAAAAGCGAAGATGAATTGTTTAGCTAAACAACCATTATTCCAAAATATCAGAGCGACTTGTTTTTACAACTGGTCGCTTTTGCTTTTTAGTGTATTTTTGAAATTAAATGTTACAAGGGAAAAAAATATTATTGGGGATTACTGGCAGTATTGCTGCTTATAAGTCAATAATCCTCCTCAGGCAACTAATAAAAGCAGGGGCTGAAGTAAAAGTAATAATGACACCTTCTGCCAAAGATTTTGTTACACCACTCACATTGGGAACTCTCAGCGGAAATCCTGTTCTTATTGATATGTTTGATGAGCAAAGTTGGTCAAACCATGTAATGCTGGGCAGATGGGCAGATCTTATGCTAATAGCACCGCTTAGTTGTAATACCTTGGCTAAAATGGCAAATGGCCAATGCGATAACCTGTTACTGACCACTTATCTATCTGCTACCTGCCCCGTAATTGTTGCTCCTGCAATGGATGAGGATATGTGGCACCATCCAACTACTAATGAAAATTTGAAAAAAATTGAAAATTTTGGTAATAAGATAATACCTGTTGAAAAAGGTGACCTTGCCAGCGGCTTGGTTGGTGATGGAAGAATGGCAGAGCCTGAACAGATAATTGACTTCATTACTAATTCTTTTTTTTTTCAAAGCCCTATAAAGGGTAAAAAAGCAATAGTAACAGCGGGACCCACATACGAACCTATAGACCCCGTTCGTTTTATTGGAAATCATTCTTCTGGTAAAATGGGAATAGCCATTGCCCGGGAATTGAAAGATCGTGGTGTGGATGTTACATTAATACTCGGACCAACACAAACAGCATTTTCCGAAAGTGGCATTAACCTTGTAAAAGTGATGACAGCTGAAGAAATGTACCATGCAGCAGTATCTGCTTTTGAAGGAGCTGATATAGCAGTGATGGCTGCAGCTGTGGCAGATTTTTCACCCATAACCAAAGCGAAAGGGAAAATCAAAAAGAAAGAAGAAACAATTAATATTGAATTAGCAAGAACGAAAGATATCCTGAAAAGCCTGGGTGAAAGAAAACAAAAGGGCCAGATTTTGGTTGGATTTGCGCTGGAGACAAATAATGAAAAACAAAATGCCCTTGAAAAACTTGTAAAGAAAAATGCAGATTTGATAGTGCTGAATTCATTAAATGACTCCGGGGCCGGTTTTGGATATGACACAAATAAGATTACCATTTTTGCAAAAAATGGGCAGGAATTTAATTTTGCTGCCAAACAAAAAACAGAAGTGGCAAAAGATATTATTGACACTATAATTCGACTTTATTATGCATAAAAGAATTTTAGCTTTACTTGTTTTTATAATGTTGCTGCAGACTGGTAACGGACAAGAGATCCAGGCCCGGTTCAGCATCATGGCTAATAAAATAAGTACAGAGGTTGATAAGAAAATTTTTCAAACACTGCAAACTTCATTGACCAATTTTCTGAATGCCCGCAAATGGACAACTGATGCTTTTCAGCCAGCAGAAAAAATTCAGTGTAATTTTCTATTGAATATCGATCAGCACCTGGGGAATAATGTTTTTAAAGGAAAGCTAACGGTACAGGCTGCCCGCCCGGTTTATAATACCAGTTATGATTCTCCTATTATGAATTTTATTGACGACAATATAACATTCAGGTATATGGAGTTTCAACCGGTAGAGTTTAATGAAAACAGGGTGCAGGGCAATGATCCACTGGCCGCTAACATTACCGCAGTACTTGCTTATTATGTAAATATTATACTGGGACTTGATTATAATTCATTTTCACAAAGGGGAGGAGATGCTTATTTTCAAAAGGCCTGGAATATCGTAAATAATGCTCCCGAGAATAAAGATATCCAGGGATGGAAATCATTTGAAAGCCTCAGAAACAGGTACTGGCTTGCTGAAAACCTTAACAGCAGCCGGTTTGCACTTGTACATGATGCCATCTATTCTTATTACCGTTCAGGTATGGATATTTTTTATGAAAATGAAGATGCCGGAAGAAGCGGCATTCTTAATAGCCTCAATTTTCTTAATACAGTCAATACGGAGAATCCCAATTCAATGGTCATGCAATTTTTCTTCCAGGGAAAAAGTAATGAGCTGGTTAAAGTTTTCAGTAAGGCCACTGCAGAACAGAAAACAAGGGCAAGAGAAATTCTTACAAAAATTGATATTACCAATGCACAGGCATACAAGGAATTAAAATGAAGCTCTCTTTTCTGATAGTTTTTTGCTGTTTTATTTTTATGGCCTGTAACATTGGCAATAAAAGTTCAAAAGAAATTATGGCGCCCAGCCAAATGCAGGCCGTTTTATGGGATATGATGCGGGCTGACCAGTTTTTAGCTGATTATGTATTAAATAAAGATACATCGTTTAAAAAAGATGAGAAAAGGTTCAACATGTATCATCAGGTTTTTGCCATTCATAAAATTGACAAAGAAATTTACCAGCGAAGTTTGAATTATTACCTGGA
>JBARSW010000461.1:0-2275 GCA_049644925.1 Chitinophagaceae bacterium
ACCAATTGGTGGAAACTAACCTGAATGATAAAAAAGTGGAAAATGCACCGGAGAATATTATAAGAGCCGGGTTAACGTATACTTACAAAAGTTTTTTACTTACGGGCCAGTTAAGTCATGTTAGTGATGCATTTGCTGATGCTAATAATACAATTACAGCTTCTGCTAATGCACAGAATGGTGTGATTCCTTCTTATACGGTAACAGATATTACAGCAACATATCGTTTCAATAAAAGCCTTCATTTAAAAACAGGTATCAATAATCTTACTGATAAAAAGTATTTTACCCGTAGGGCAGGTGGTTATCCCGGTCCGGGTGCATTGCCCGCTGATGGAAGAACATTTTTTATTAGTGTGGGAGCGAAGCTCTGAGTTTACATTTCATAGTTCAACGTATTGCATTATTTAATTTTTGAATAATTCAATGCGTTTTATTTTGTAACGATGATATTAGTCATAGTGGCGTATGATATAGTTTTCAAAGATGTCATCTTCTTGTAAAACAAATTCATAAATGCATTTCCTGACAATTTGATGATAATAAGCCGGAAGCATTAATGAATTTTTGCGATACAAAACAAAAACCATGCGAAAAGTTATTTTTTTCCTCTTTGCTTCATTTCTATGCGTCAGCCTGAAGGCACAAAAAATCAAAAGAATTTCGCCAGAAGATACACAAAACCAAAAGACCTTGATGAAGTGGTGGTTACTGGCCAATACAAACCTCAGTCAGCCAAAAATTCTGTTTACCAGGTTCGTGTTATAAATAGTGAAAGAATTCAAAAACAGGGAGCTGCTCAATTGCAGGATGTGTTGAAAAATGAACTCAACATCCGTTTCTCACAGGATGTGGCTACAGGTGGCGGTGGCATTACCATGCTGGGACTTGCCGGACAAAATGTAAAAATTCTTATTGATGGCTTACCAATGGTAGGAAGACAGGGCGCCACCAATGAGATAAATATTAACCAGGTAGATATAAACTCGATAGAAAGGATTGAAATAGTGGAAGGGCCTATGTCAGTGGTTTATGGTGCTGATGCATTAGCCGGCGTAATAAATATAATTACCAAAAGAGCGGCGCTTTCTAAATTTTCAATACAGGCAAGGCTTCACGAAGAATCAGTTGGCAATGAATATGGAAACAGCCAGGGGATACACAACCAATATGCAGCATTTACAACAAGACGCAATAAATGGGAGGCCGGTGCATCATTTGGTCACAATTATTTTGGCGGTTGGAAAGATACTGCAACAGGCAGAGAACTTATCTGGCATAAAAAAGATCAGCTTATTGCGAACGGGTTTCTAGGTTATACAAATGGAAAACTAAGTGTACGCTACCGGCTGGATGGACTTGACGAAGTGATAACAAATCCGGGAAATTATTTAGATTTTACAGACCCGTTTTCCGGGGAAAACCTGGCCTTTGACCAGGAGTTTCTTACCCGAAGGTTAATGCAGCAATTGCAGGCATCTTATTTTGCCAACAGTAAATTGAACTTTCAGGCACAGGCAGCCTATACCAACTACCGAAGGCAGGTTTTTTCCACAACATTAAGTAAACAAACCGGCGATGTCCGATTGAATATTTCAGAAGGAGCTCAGAGTATTGTGTATTCAAATGGGTTTACTTTCAGGGGAACATCATCTTACAAATTATCAGAAAAAGTTTCGCTGCAATCCGGAGTTGATATTAACATGGAATCCGGAGAAGGAGAAAGATTAGCAAATGGAAAAAATGTAGTGAATGACTACGCATTGTTTATTACTACAGAAATATCACCTTCAGAAAAAATTAAAATCAGGCCGGGGCTTCGGTTTATAAAAAATTCGGTGTATGATGCGCCGCCGGTAATCCCATCAATAAACACAAAAATTATATTAGGAAAAAATCTTGATCTCCGGTTATCTTATGCAAATGGTTTTCGTTCGCCTTCCCTCCGTGAATTATATTTCAGTTTTTTTGATGTTAATCATCAGATCATTGGCAATCCCAATCTGAAAGCGGAAACATCAAACAGTTTTACTGGTTCTGTTAACTGGAGAAAAACATCGCCACAGCAAATTGTCTTTACTGCCAATTCTGGTGGTTTTTATAACAGTATTAAAAACCTGATTGATTATGTTTATACACCCGGTTCCGATACGGCAATCGTTTCTAACTTTTCGGGAAGCAAAACAGCAGGTGTAAATATTGGTGCATCGGCAAGAAATAAAAATTGGGCTGTAACAATCGGCGGTTCTTATACTGGTTTCTATAACAGTTATGC
>JBARSW010000462.1:0-1576 GCA_049644925.1 Chitinophagaceae bacterium
GACGACCCTGCGGCAAAAAACAATAAAGGCGAATTGGGGTATATCACTGTTTTCTCCCTTCCTTACGAATTTGAAAATGCTATCTATACAACTCCGGTTGGAAAAGTTTCAGCTCCTGTTCGTTCAAAAATCGGTTATCATATTTTCAAAAATTTGGGGGAAAGAAAAGCTGTTGGGAAAATTAAAGCTCAACAAATATTATTAGCCATTCCTCCCGGTTCAGATGATGCAACCAAAAAACAAATTTCTAAACTGGCTGATTCTTTATACAAAAGAATTATGGCAGGAGACAACATTAATATTCTTGCCAGCCTTTTCAGCAATGATTACATAACCGCTGCCAGTAATGGTATGATGCCGGATATCAGTGTTGGACAGTATGATCCCGTTTTTGAAAATATTTTATGGTCATTACCAAAAGATGGAGCCGTAAGCAAGCCATTCTTATCTTCTCATGGCTGGCATATTCTGAAACGCATCTCCAGAAAACCGGTGGTTGCAGATGCCGGAGACAAAGCTAATCTCCAGGAATTGCAACAAAAAATAACAACTGATGGCCGTTGGAAAACTTCCCGTGATTTTATTTATAACCGGGTAAAATCAAAAGCTGGTTTTAAAAAATATTCATATGACGATGCTGCCCTTTGGGCCATGTCTGACAGTGTGCTGGATTTAAAACCGATGACTGAAGCCGGAAGAACCATCATTGCAACCACACCTATGTTCAGCATCGGGGATGCTGTTTATGATGCAACAGCCTGGGTAAATTATGCTAACACTTACCGTTACCGGCAGGATGGTACAGGCGCCAAACCACATGCACAGGTACGGGAAGAATGGATACAGTTCTCCATGCTGAATTATTATAAGGAGCATTTGGAAGATTTTAACGAAGACTTCCGCAGCCAGATGGCAGAATTTAAAGATGGTAACCTTTTCTTTGAAATTATGCAGCAGGAGATCTGGAATAAAGCCCAGAGCGATAGTACTGCACTGCTGAATTTATATAACAAAAATAAAAAGGCTTATACCTGGAAACAAAGTGCTGATGCCATTGTTTTTTTCTGCTCAGATCAAAACACGGCCAATCTTGTTTATGATAATATAAAAGCCAATCCTTCCGGCTGGAGAATGATTACAGATATGTATGCAGAAAAAGTAATTGCGGATTCATCCCGGTATGAATGGGAGCAGCTTCCTAATCTGAACAAAATGGTACCTAAACAAGGTATTGTAACAGCACCGCTGGTAAACACCACTGATAATACTGCTTCTTTTTCTTACATCGTAAATGTGTATCCGCAGCCCATGCAGCGCAGCTTTAACGAGGCAAAAGGATTGGTGATAAATGATTATCAACTCTTGTTGGAAAAACAGTTTGATGATACATTAAAAAAGAAATACCCGGTGGTGGTGAATCAAAAGGTGTTGTCAGAAATATCAAAATAAGCTAAGAATATAAAAGTGAAAAGTGTAATAGTAGAGACCCACTTCTTCACTCCTTCAACCTCTTAACCTATAATTCCGTCACCACTTTTGCTACCATTTGTGGCCGGCCCAATGTATAATAATGCAA
>JBARSW010000463.1:0-8795 GCA_049644925.1 Chitinophagaceae bacterium
ACGTAAAAAAATATATTGACTTTGCAGCAAAGAATGGAATAGAGGGAGTGTTGGTTGAAGGCTGGAACACCGGGTGGGAAGATTGGTATGGGCAGTGGAAAGAAGATGTTTTTGATTTTGTAACACCCTATCCTGATTTTGATGTAAAAGAATTACAACAATATGCTGCTGTAAAAGGGGTGAAAATTATTATGCATCACGAAACATCTGCTTCGGTAACAAATTATGAACGGTGGATGGATACAGCTTATCGTTTTATGAAACAGTTTGGATATGATGCTGTTAAAACGGGTTATGTTGGCAGAATTATTCCAAGAGGGGAACACCACGATGGCCAATGGATGGTACGACATTATGAAAGAGTGGCTGCCAAAACCGCCCAATTTAAAATAATGCTGGATGCCCATGAGCCTGTACGGCCTACAGGCTTGCACAGAACCTATCCAAACTGGTTAGCTTGCGAAGCAGCAAGGGGAAATGAATTTAATGCATGGAGTGTTGGTAATATGCCCGATCATGAAACGATACTTCCTTTTACAAGATTAATGGGCGGACCAATGGACTATACCCCGGGAATTTTTAAAATAAAAATGAATTATTATAACCCCGAGAAAAAAGAACAGGTGCATACTACACTTGCCAAGCAGCTTGCTTTATATGTAACAATGTACAGCCCGCTGCAAATGGCGGCTGATTTACCGGAAAACTATGAAGCACATATGGATGCTTTCCAGTTTATTAAAGATGTTGCGGTAGATTGGGATGATACAAAAGTGCTGGGTGGTGAGCCAGGAGACTATGTTATAATATCAAGAAAAGCAAAAGGTGGTAACAGCTGGTTCTTAGGCGCTATTACCGATGAAAATGCAAGAAATTTCTCCCAGGAATTATCTTTCCTTGATAAAGAAAGAATTTATATGGCCACTATTTACAGGGATGCTGATAATGCCGACTGGAAAGAAAATCCTGAAGCTTATGTAATAGAGAAAAAATTGGTAAACATAAGCTCTGTTATCGGATTAAAATTAGCCCCAGGTGGTGGAACAGCCATTAGTTTTATTCCGCTTACAAAAGACCAGGAAATACAAATGAAAAAGGAAATACAAGTCTTGCTGAAACAAAAAAAGAAAAAATTATGACAACAGCCGATATACTTGGATATGCAGCAGGTGCACTTACTGCATTTACTTTTTTACCACAGGTGCTAAAAACATGGCAGTCAAAATCAGCAAAAGATATTTCACTGAATATGTTCATCATTGCTTTTCTTAATGAAATTATGTGGCTGGTGTATGGTATTATGCTCAACAACTGGGTGATAATTTCAACGAATGCAGTTATGCTGGTTATGTCGGGAATAATGATATCGTTAAAACTGAAATATAATCACCAGTGAGGAAAGAATTTGATACAATTATCTGGGATTTAGGCGGTGTGTTGATAGACTGGAACCCTATTTATGTATTTACAGACGATTATTTTGATACTACCGAAACTAGGGATTATTTTTTAGAAAAAGTTTGCACCCACGACTGGAACGAAAACCAGGATGCAGGTTATCCCATTATTAAAGCTACCGAAGAAAGGGTTGCATTGTTCCCAGAGTGGGAAAGTGCAATCCGGGATTTTTATGGGAGATGGGAGGAAATGCTTGGTGGGCCAGTTGAAGGTTCTTTGGAAATTTTCAGGCAGCTTAAGAGTAAAGAAGAATTAAATTTTTATGCGCTTACCAATTGGAGTGCAGAGACGTTTCCGATTGCCCGAAAACGGTTTGATTTTTTGAATTGGTTTGATGGTATATTAGTTAGTGGTGAAGAAAAATTGAGAAAACCTTTCCCGGAATTTTACAGGCTGATGCTTGACAGGTTTTCCATAAACCCTGCCAGGTCATTATTTATTGATGATAACCTAAGGAATGTACAGGCAGCAGAAGAACTGGGTATTTCTTCAATACATTATAAGTCTGCAGATCAATTGAAAGCCACCTTAATTGAAAAAAAATTAATTTAATTTTATTATTAAGGAATGCAACAATGTAATGCTTGTCCCGTATTGTGCCATTTGAGTTGTTCAGTGGTTTTGGTGAAAAGCCCTGGCATGATGCATGGACAGACACAACAGTAGTAAAATCCAGATAGAAAACTTTCAATATGGCAATCATAGTAATATTTGCAGCAATAATAATAATTGTTGTTGTTGTTGGTTTGTATAATAATCTGATTAAAAAAAGAAATGCAGTGGAGAATGCATTTTTCACCATGGATGTAATGCTAAAGAAAAGGTATGAACTTATTCCGCAACTGGTTGAGGCAGTAAAGGGATATATGCATCATGAAAAAGAAGTGTTGACTAAATTAACCGATTTAAGACAACAGGCTTTGAAAAATAACCTAAGCACAAATGAAAAAGTGAATTTGGACAATGAAATGAATGAAGCACTACAAAAAGTAATTATCAGCTTTGAAAATTATCCTGAGCTGAAAGCCAGTAAAAATTTTCTCCACCTGCAGGGATCTATCAATGAAGCGGAGGAACAATTGGCTGCATCCCGCCGGTTTTTTAATGCAGCCGTTAACGATTATAACAATGCTATTTTGATGTTTCCTTCCAGTATAATGGCTTCATGGATGGGGTTGAAGCCGAGGATATACTTCAGTATTCCCGACTCAGAAAAAAATATTCCAACTATAAAGATGAATTGATTTGAAAATGCAAAATGCCAGCACTTTTGAAGAGTTTTATGAAAAAGAACTAAAAGGGTTACTTATACCATTGGAGAAAGAAAGGAAAGTGGTATTACATAAAGAGTTCCTCGGATATTCTTTATTGGGAGTTTCTGTTTTGCTTTTCCTGATTACAATTTCTTCTCAAATTCCGCCACTCGGATTTATTGCATTTTTTTCTTTTCTTGCCGGAATTATATTTTTAGGTGTTATATATGGCAGGAGGAAAAAATACTTTTCAGCGTTTAAAGAAAATATTGTCAGGCGGGTGATTAATTATATTGATCCTTCCATGCAATACAATCCCGAAATATTTGTCAGCAGAAAGGATTATGATAGAAGTGGATTGTTTTTACAGAAGCCGGATAGTTATAAGGGAGATGATTATATTGAAGGGTTTAGGGATAAAACCTTTTTCCGTTTTTCAGAGTTACACACAACAAGACAAGTGAGTACAGGCAAGAGTTCCCATACCGTTACAATTTTTAGAGGCCTTTTTTTTATTGCAGATTTCAATAAACATTTTCAGGGTAGTACCTATGTTTGGAGCGAAAGCAACCCGCAATTAAACTTTCTTACAAAAATATTTTCGTCTTTTGCCAGTGACCTGGAAAAAGTAAAACTGGAAAGTGTTGATTTTGAAAACAGGTTTATCGTATACAGCAACGATCAGGTGGAAGCCAGGTATATTCTTACCCCTTCGTTTATGGAACGGATAGTAAAACTGGAACAATTGATGGGGGCCGGAATCTCCTTTTCATTTGTAAATACAAATATTTATGTGGCTGTACCAATTAATGACAAACTATTTGAACCCTCGTTTTACAGGCCAAATGATTACCAAAGCATAAGCGATTATTTCAACACAGTTCATATTGTATTTGATATTATTGATGAACTAAAATTGAATGACAAGTTGTGGACTAAAGAGTGAGTTTGGCTTAAATACAGGAAACAACCAGTAATCTGATAATTCCCAACCAACAGTTATTCATAAACGAACCTGCCGGGATTAATTTCTTTTAATCCTTCAAAATTTATTTGTAAACTTTGTATAGCTATTATCAAGCCTAAAGCTATGAATCTCACATATCCGGTCAGGATCAGCGCATCTGTGCATAAGCATTCTCCTTTTTTTCATCAATCAGAAGTTTATTTTAAAAAAATAATTTATAAGTACTGTTCAAAACTAATTGGTTATACAAATTGTCAAATACTATGAAAAAAATAGTAGCAATAATTGCATTATTAATATGCTCCATATTGGGTTCTGCTCAATTTAAAGGATTAAAAGAAAAGGTATTAGGAGGAGCAAATCCAGTAGCTGCATTAATAAAAAAGCCTGCACCCATTACAACCAGCTTTGATGAAGCTATGCTGGTAAGTACATTGCCTGAAACATTTGGGAATGAAATGACTTACGCCCCTTTATATAAAATGAAAACTACCGAAGGAAGGGGATTTAGTTTATGTCCGGGTTTTTATGAAATGACTAATATGAGCTATTGCCTGAAAGCAGGAACACATGGTCCCAGTCAGGGAGATGGGTATTTGTTTGCGATTACTAAAGGAAAAATGGAAGATGTGGTGAATGCCATTCTAACAAACCATGCCATTAAACATCCCGAAATACCACAGCATGATGTGCAGGTGATATTATGGGCAATTATTGCAAGAGCAAAATTTGAGAAATTATCCGACAGACTGAAAGTGATTACTTCTTTATTATTAACACCAAAACAAATTATTCAGTTGAATGGAGGTATAGCAGAAACAATCGGCGATGCTGCAATGAAAAAGGGGTTAATTGATTTGCCTCCTGCTGCCCAAAAGGTAATGGCGGCTGAGAACAATATTCGGAGATTGGTTGAATCAGGAATTGATAATTACGAGGATTTTGAACGTTTTGCTATTCTTGCGGGGTCAGCCACTTTGGAAAGAACAGATGTACACAGAGGTCTGTGGAGTCTTCATCCAGATGGATATTACATCCGGTATTTTCCTTCAGGCTATTCCAGGACAAAAGTGCATATATACGTACCCAATTCGAAAAAGCAGGTAATATATGATGCAGTGGGAACAATCGCCTGTCCTGCTAACACTGGCTCTCAGCGTCTGGCGCAAACAAATATGCCTGTTGAAAAAAATGATAAACCATTTTTTAATCCTTGCTTTACGGATTTAACAGGTCAGCCAACGGGCAATGATTCTAATCAGTCATCAAATGAATCAAAACAATTGCTTGGTTATGTTGATTTGCACACTCATCCTATGAGCCATCTAGGCTTTGGACGCAAGGCGATGTATGGAGTGCCTGATATTGGAAGCCTGTTACCTGCAGGAACAAAAGGATGCAATCCTGCACCTTTACGTGCCGCCAGTATTAGTGATGCACTTGGTAATTGCAATTCCACACATGGAGGATGGGGTTTGGATAATCAATGCGGGGATTATTTACGGGCAACAATAATAAATTATGCAATGGATGATAAATTTATTCATATATATAAGCCTCAAAATAACCTCCATGGCGATCATCCGCATACAGGGTTTCCGGATTTTTCTTACTGGCCAAACCAAACTTCAATTTTACACCAGCAAATGTGGTGGGAGTGGATAAAGAGAGCTTATGAGGGTGGGCTTAGGGTGATGGTTGCCCTTGCTGTAAACAATGAACTACTCGCTGAAATATTGAATGGCGAAATACCTTATGACGATAAAACAATTGCTGATCTTCAAATTGAAGAATTAAAATCATTTGTAGGCCGGCATAATGATTTTATGGAAGTTGCTTATTCTGCTGCTGATCTTCGCAGAATTATCAGTAGTAACAAACTGGCTGTTGTGATGGGTATTGAAGTAGATAAATTAGGCAATTTCGGAAAGCCGGGAGTAGTTACAAATGAAAATACTATAAGAGTTGAAATACAAAGGCTATATCAAAAAGGGATACGCTATGCATTTCCCATACATCTTATTGATAATAGTTTTGGTGGCACAGCAGTTTATGATCTGATGTTCAACTTTGCAAATAGAAAAGCAAATGGCTATTATTTCCATGTTAAAAAGAGTACTGATCCAAAAATAACATACAGAACTAACCTTACTGATGGACCTCAGGGTTTTGAAAATAAATTAATACTTGGTATAGGGGCAGCTGTACAAAGAGTAGCTGATTTGCCAGCCCCTTGCTTTAATGATGCAATAAAATGTGGTCCACTTCCCGGAAGATTACGCTGTTGTGGTAGTTTTGAAAGCGTAACGAAAATATTTAATCCATCACCTGAATTTGATCTTTATAAATTAATTGGCGGAGGCCATGTTAATACCCTCGGAATTACACACCTGGGCAATACTGCAATAAATGAGATGATGAAACTGGGTATGATGATTGATGTTGATCACATGTCTGAGTTATCAATGACAAATGTTATTGATTATGCAGAAAGTATTTCGGGGGGCTATCCATTAAACATGGGGCATAATGGTATCAGAGTTGATTCAAGCAATGAACGAAGTGCCCCTATACAATTAATAAAAAGAATTTCCGATTTAGGAGGATTACTTGGGGTTGGCACAGCTGATATTACTCCAGATGAGTTTACAAATAATTACAGTGCAGTCTGGACTGCGATGAATAACAGGGGTGTTGGAATTGGAACAGATGCAAATGGGTTTGAACCTCTGCCCAAAGCAAGGGAAATAAAGGATATAGCACAAATCATAGCCCGTAATCAAAATTTCTATACAAAGTTTTTTGAGGATTCTCTTATAAAAGCAAGCCCGATAAAAACAAAAAGTGGTATAACCGGCAGTACCCGGCAATGGGATTATTTGAAAGAAAAAGGAGTGGCACATTATGGAATGATCCCTGAATTTCTTTTTGATGTTAAGTATAGCACAGAGGGTACCGGAGTTATCAATAACCTGATGCAATCAGCAGAACATTTTGCTCAAATGTGGGCGAAGTGTGAAACAGTTTCAAAAAATGTCAGCAGTACTCCTGTTGCAGGAACTTATACTTATAATATCAACCCGGTTGCTAACTTATGTCCCAATCAATTAGTGGGTGGCGACCGTGACTTTGGAGGTCATGGTCCAAGGGTCACAGGTTCTGTTACGCTTAAAATAAGTGCTGATGGGAAAAACTTACAGGCAGTTATTATTTTTAATGCAAAAGAAACAGTCAACGACTGGTCCGAAGTGAAAGGTACCTGGACGGTGAATATTGGAGAGACTGCTCCCACTGGAATGAGGTACAGTAAAATAAATTCTCCACTTTTTTCCACCTTTGACAAGGTGTTGGTTGGTGGTGGGGGAAATGAACTATTTGATGGCTGCGATGGTGGGGAACATTTGATAATGCCAACAAATGGACCAGTATCTCAGATTTTTGTAGTTGGTGATACGGGTGGTGGCGATATCAGTGCAGATAATGATTGCCATTGTGATACAAGAATTCTAAGAATAGAATTTAATCCACTTAGCGTAACAATTGTACCAAAATAGATTTTGGTAATGTGAACAAAAAGGTAATGTACTTTAAAATCCGGCAAAGAGTTTCAACAGGGGAAATTGAAACTCTTTATTTTTTATTTTACTCCAAAACGGGCCTCAGCCATTTCTCAGCCTCTTCCAAGCTCATCCCTTTCCTTTTTGCATAATCCTCTAATTGGTCTTTCCCGATTTTTCCCAATCCAAAATAATGACTTTGCGGATGAGCAATATACCAGCCACAAACGGAAGCCGGTGGATTCATTGCAAGGCTTTCGGTAAGATCTATGCCTATATTTTCTGTAACATTTAATAAAGAAAATAATTTCAATTTTTCTGTATGATCCGGGCAAGCCGGATATCCCGGTGCCGGACGAATACCATTGTATTCTTCTTTTATCAGTTGATCATTGGTAAGGGTTTCATCTTTTTCATAACCCCAGTATTCCTTTCTTACTTTTTGATGAAGACATTCAGCAAATGCCTCTACAAAACGATCTGCCAGTATCTGTACTAATATTTTATTATACTCGTCAAATTCGGAGGCAAATCTTTCCACATGTTTTTTTGCTCCATGAATGGTGACAGCGAAGGCTCCCATATAGTCGGCCACCTGTCCCCCGTTGGGGGAAATGAAATCTGCTAAAGAATAACTTGGTTGTCCCACAGCCTTTTTCAATTGCTGCCGGAGTGATTCTAATTTTACTTCTCCTCTATCTGTTTGTAAGGTAATTGTATCAGCATTATTGCTGGAGGCAGGCCAGAATCCAATTACTCCATCGGCAGAAAACCATTTTTCAGTTACAATTTGCTCCACTAATTTCTGTGCATCTTTATAAAGTCGTTGGGCTTCTGCTCCAAATATTTTATCAGATAAAACTTCCGGAAAATGTCCGGGCATTTCCCAGGCTATAAAAAAAGGCCCCCAGTCAATATATTTTGCAAGTGTATCCAAATCAAAATCTTTCAGCACTTTTATACCCTTCACAGCAGGTGTTACAGGCTGATAATTTTTCCAGTCAAAATATTCTTTTGTAACAACTGCTTCTTCGTAAGGAATGAAAGCTTTTTTATTCTTATTCAGAAATTGGTTTCTCAATCCTTCATATTCCTCTTTTGTTTTTTGCAGCAGTACTTCTTTTTCTTTGCTTAATAAAGTGCTTACAGCAGTCACACTTCTTGATGCATCTAAAATATGCAATACACCATTGTCATATTGCGGAGCTATTTTTACCGCCGTGTGCATCCTGGAAGTGGTAGCACCACCTATCAGCAATGGTTGTTTCATATTACGGCGTTTCATCTCATGTGCCACATGCACCATTTCATCTAATGATGGAGTGATAAGTCCACTTAATCCAATAATATCTGCTTTTTCTTTTTCAGCAGTATCCAGTATTTTATCGGCGGGAACCATAACACCAAGATCAATAATATCATAACCGTTACAACCCAAAACAACCCCAACAATATTTTTACCGATATCATGAACATCCCCTTTTACGGTAGCCAGTAAAATTTTAGGAGCTCCGGCACCTTCTTCATTTACTGTTCCGGCTGCAAGATGTGCCTGGCGTC
>JBARSW010000464.1:0-7569 GCA_049644925.1 Chitinophagaceae bacterium
TATCCAATTTTACCATCTTTTATAATTCTTCCTAACCCATTAGTTAACGGGTAAGCCGAATCAAACTGGCATTGGATAATATATTTTGTTCGTAAAGAGTCACAATAGCCATATTTGGATAACCCGGCAATTTTGTCTTCACACCGACAGGGCACAATTTTTTGAGATTGTGAATTAGATGCTAAAACCAAAGCGATTGAAATGATAAGAATCTCCTTCATGCCTTTTTATTTTGAAGTTAATAATATTGTCTAAAATAAAAAAGTCAGGATTTTAAAACACAAATAACTAAATCGCTTTGAAGTAAATATGTAAATAATATTTCCCGGATTCTTTAGAAAATTCAGGTACGATACTTATGTAAATTCTCCCATCCTTTTCAGACAACCCACCCATGCAAATTCCGCTTTCAGGAAATTTACATAATTCTTTATTAACAGGAATAATATAGGATTGTGCCTTTAATCCATAAGACTGGCCACCATCACTATAGCTTACATTTTTAATTGCCTTGAATTCGCTTTTCCAGCTTTCCAGTTCCTTTTGTGCCTCTTCCTTTGTCATGTTTATACTAGACCAACCAATGGTTCGGCAGGACCATGGCCAATTAGGATCAAACTTGTTTTTTTCTAAACTTGCATATCCTGTATATCCATCCTTGATTTCGTTGTTAAGTGAATAAAAATACAGTGACTCTGTGCTGTCAACCTTTTTATTTACTAAAAAAACGGCATCCGCATAAAAATTATTAAGCATATAGTTGACTCTTTTATACAAAGGCCATTTTAAGTCGTACTTATCCAGCAATTTTTGATAATGCATAACATATAAACCGTAATTCTCGTTTGGATCAGGTTTCTTCTCTGCCGGAAACCAGTCCTCTTCTATTTCCTCTGCACCCCATACTACAACAGTGTCTTTTGCTTTAAAGGCAGAGGTGCGGATAATCAGGTATCTGCCGGTGGAATCAAACACATTCAGGTAATTTTTGACAGGCGAATATTTTGTAAGATACAGTCTGCAATGACTGTCTTCTGATTTCATCCGCATATAAAAGCGATCCTGTTGGTTTACAATCAATCCCCTTGTTAACTGGTATTTTAAACTTTTTTCTCCTTCCTCTTTGTATCTAACCTGCAACTCTTTAATAAAACTCACCGGCCCGTCATAGGCATCAATTACATTTTGGGAAAATAATGGTGTGAAAAAAATAATAAGGGCTAAACAGAAAGTTAAAAAAAATTTCATACTCTTATTCTTTAATTGGTTTAAGTAAAATGAAATACAACACCTGTTACCTGCAAGTAACTTTAAATATAATAATAAATATTGTTTGTTAAATCACCAATATAATTCTATGTGAACCCGTATTTTTGCCCCGCATGTCTATATCAATAAAAACTGAAGGCCTCGTAAAAAAATATGGCGACCGCACCGTGGTAGACCATGTTACTTTCGATGTTAAACAAGGGGAAATTGTGGGCTTGCTCGGCCCTAATGGTGCCGGTAAAACCACTTCCTTTTACCAGGTGGTAGGCCTTATTAAACCCGATGAAGGCAGGGTTTTTCTGAATGATGAAGATATTACCCGGCTGCCCATGTACAAAAGAGCACAGATGGGAATTGGCTACCTGCCACAGGAAGCCTCTGTTTTTCGTAAGTTAAGTGTAGAAGATAATATTGCCGCCATCCTGGAAATGACAAAACTTTCCAAACATGATCAAAAAACAAAATTAGAATCACTTCTGAATGAATTTCGCCTGCAGCATGTTCGTAAAAGCAATGGCGATGTGCTGAGTGGTGGCGAAAGAAGAAGAACAGAGATTGCCCGGGCACTGGCTGTTGACCCCAAATTTATTTTATTAGATGAACCTTTTGCAGGTATTGACCCGATTGCCGTGGAAGACATACAGGCCATCGTTGCCAAACTTAAATATAAGAATATCGGTATCCTGATTACTGACCACAATGTGACAGAAACTCTTTCTATTTGCGACAGAGCCTACCTGCTGATAGAGGGGAAAATTTATAAACACGGAACTGCCGAAGAACTGGCAAGTGATGACGAAGTAAAACGTTTATACCTTGGAAGAAACTTTGAACTGAAAAGGAAGGATTGGTTACATGAAGAAGCGAAGGAATCTGCCGGAAACTAAATTCATTTTATGCCCATCAAAGCCATTGCCTTCGATGCTGATGATACACTTTGGGTAAATGAACCCTACTTTCAGGCAACTGAAAAAAAGTTCTGTCAGCTGCTTGAAGACTACCTGCCTGAACACAATATTTCTCAGGAACTGTTTAAAACCGAAATGCAAAATCTTGCCATTTATGGTTATGGTGTTAAAGCTTTTATTCTGAGTATTATTGAAACAGCTCTCCGGGTTTCTAACAATACGGTTCCGCCAATTATCATTGAGAAGATAATTGAATATGGAAAAGAACAACTCAATCAGCCGGTAGATTTGCTGGGAGATGTAGCCGATGTGCTGCTTGCATTAAAAGATAAATACAAGCTGGTAGTTGCAACCAAAGGCGAGCTGCTGGACCAGGAACGAAAATTGAAAAAATCAGGGCTGGAACATTTTTTTCATCATATAGAAATAATGAGTGATAAACAGGAAGCCGACTATCTGAAACTTATAAAACACCTCGACATTCAACCAAAAGAATTCTTAATGATCGGCAATTCACTGAAATCTGATATAATGCCGGTGCTCGCCATTGGTGGTCATGCAGTACATATTCCTTATCATACTACCTGGGCACATGAAGAGGTGGAACAAACCATCGAACATCACCAATTCCGTCAAGCTGCAACAATAAAAGATATACTACCCGATTTACTTTCCTGATTATTTCTGTTTACTTTGTTGTTTTATTTATGAATATGAAATGTGTATATGGATTACCGAAAGTTACCAAAGATTGAATTGCACCTGCACCTCGATTGCAGCCTGAGCTATAACGTGGTGCAGCAGATAAACCCTGCAATCACATACGAAGAATACAAGCAGTCATTCATTGCTCCGCCCAAATGTACCGACCTGGCTGATTACATTACCCGTGCTATTAAAGGGTTTGAGCTGATGCAAACAAGGGAACAATTGCGACTGGTTACCTTAGATTTATTTGAACAATTACTGGCAGATAAGGTGATTTATGCCGAAATCAGGTTTGCACCTTTATTGCATATTGCAAAAGGGTTGGCTCCGGCAGAAGTGGTGCAAACGGTAAATGATGCAACCACAGAAGGCATTCAGCAAACAGGTGTTGAAGCAAGGCTTATACTTTGTACGCTTCGTAATTATTCAGAAGCACAAAGTATGGAAACAGTAGGACTGGTTAAAGCATTTAAAGGAACGAATGTTGTTGCATTTGATATTGCTGGTGACGAAGCAGGCTTTCCCATTCAAAATCATATTTCGGCATTTGAATTTGCCAATACCAATAATATTCCCTGCACGGCACATGCCGGTGAAGCAAAAGGACCTGAAAGCGTCTGGGAAACATTGCAACATTTTCATCCGGCAAGAATTGGACATGGTGTACGCAGTGCAGAAGATTCAGCACTGCTCGACTTTCTGAAAAAAGAGAATATTCACCTGGAAGTTTGCCCGAGCAGTAATATCCAAACAAATATTTTTGATACTATTGAACTTCATGCTGCCGATAAGATTTATCAACGGGGTGTATCTATGAGCATAAATACAGATGCCAGAACTGTAACACCCGTAACTTTATCCGGTGAATATTCTTTGCTCGAAAAAATATTTCATTGGAATAAGGAACATTTTTTAAGGTGTAACCTGGAAGCGATTGAACATTCATTCATTGATAATGACCTGAAAGAACAATTACGGCAATCAATCAGCGTTGCTTATCAATAAGTTTAAATAGTATTTTCTTAAAGTAGTTATATGAATTTTAGCGACATTAGCTCAATGTCTCAATTTTGCTGCTGACCATGAATATTCTTAGCCCTGCTATATCATCTTTTGCCAGAATGAGGCTTTGGCGAATCGAAGCCTGGAAGAATAATCCCCTGGATGCTCAGCGGGAAGTGTTGCAGGATATTGTAACAGCTGCCCAATATACTGAGTTCGGTAAAAAATATAATTTCTCACAACTCTTCAATGTAAAAGCTTTTAAGGAAGCTGTTCCCGTTCATGAATACCAGGATATTAAGCCCTATGTTGAACGCATCATGAATGGCGAACAGAATATTTTATGGAATACTCCCATTTACTGGTTTGCAAAAAGCAGCGGCACCACCAGCGAAAAAAGCAAATTCATTCCCATTAGCGATGAAAGCCTGGAAGACGGACATTATAAAGCATCAAAAGATGTGCTTTCAATGTATTACCAGTATAAACCTGATTCAGCATTGCTCACCGGTAAAGGATTGGTGATAGGCGGCAGCCACAGTGTAAACCCAATGAACAACGATGCACAATACGGAGATCTTAGTGCTGTGCTATTTCAAAATTTACCTTTTTGGGCACATTGGCTCCGTACTCCCGACCTCAGCATTGCCCTTATGGATGAATGGGAAAGTAAAATTGAAAAAATGGCGGAAGCCACCATTAAAGAGAATGTAACTTCTGTTTCGGGAGTGCCCACCTGGACATTAGTTTTATTTAAACGCATCCTTGAAATCACCGGCAAAAAAACAATGATTGAAGTGTGGCCCTCTTTAGAGTTGGTTTTACATGGAGGAGTTTCCTTTACACCATATAAAGAACAATTTCGAAAATTGATAGGCAGGGATATCAATTACCTGGATATGTACAATGCCAGCGAAGGTTTTTTTGCTGCACAAAGCTGCCCGGGAGAAGATGGCATGTTATTATTTACCGATCATGGTATTTTTTATGAGTTTATGCCAGTTAGTGAATATGGAAAAAAACATCCACAAACTTTTGGTTTGCAGGAAGTGGAAATTGGAAAGAATTATGCTATAGTCATAAGCACCAATGGTGGCCTCTGGAGATACCTGGTAGGAGACACCATTCAGTTTGTAAATCTAAACCCCTACCGGGTTAAAGTATCCGGCAGACTTAAACACTATATCAATGCATTTGGTGAAGAAGTAATTGTTGATAATTCTGATAAAGCAATCGCCATTGCCTGCGAAAAAACAGGGGCTGTTGTGAATGATTACACTGCTGCACCGGTATATTTTTCTGATGCAGCTAATGGTGCACATGAATGGCTGATTGAATTTGAAAAAGCACCACCTGACCTCAATGCTTTTACTGTTGAATTAGATGCTGCACTAAAAAGCATTAACAGCGATTATGAAGCCAAGCGGCATAAGAGCATAGCCTTGCGAATGCCCATTGTACATTCATTTAAAAAAGGAACTTTTAATGAATGGTTACGCCAAAAAGGAAAGCTCGGCGGACAACATAAAATACCAAGGTTAAGCAATGAAAGAACCCTGGTAGATGAAATTCTGAAAATGAATACTATTACATTTGCCAAAAAATAAAAAATATACGTATGAAATTGCTTGAAGGAAAAGTTGCTATTGTAACCGGTGCCGCCCGTGGCATTGGCGAAGGAATTGCTTTAAAATTTGCAGAACACGGAGCCAATGTTGCTTTTACCTATGTAAGTGACAGCAGTGCTGAAAAAGCTAAAGTTTTGCAGGAAAGATTAATTAGTAGCTACGGCATTAAGGCCATAGGATATAAAAGCAATGCTGGTGATTTTGCCCAGTGCGAAGCATTTGTTGCAGATGTATTAAAAGAATTTGGCACCGTGGATATTTGTGTAAACAATGCCGGTATTTCGAAAGACAACTTGTTGCTCCGTATGACGCCGGAACTATGGAATGAGGTGATACAGGTAAACCTGAACAGTGTTTTTTATATGACCAAACAGGTAATCCGCCCGATGATGAAAGCCAGATCCGGTTCCATCATCAATATGAGTTCTATCATTGGCGAAATTGGCAATGCCGGACAAAGCAGTTATGCAGCATCCAAAGCAGGCATTATTGGTTTTACCAAATCTGTAGCTAAAGAATTGGGAAGCAGAAACATTCGTTGCAATGCTATTGCACCTGGTTTTGTGGAAACAGATATGACCAGTTATTTAAAAGATGGCGAAGGGGCTGATAAATACAAAGCAGGAATTCCTCTCGGAAAATTTGCGTCTCCTGAAGATATTGCCAATGCTACGTTGTTTTTGGCAAGTGATATGAGTTCTTATATTACGGGGCAGACGTTGAGTGTTTGTGGGGGATTAAACATATAGATATAATAACTTGCTGATGACATATGATTTTTTTGCCAATTCAAGCGATAAACAAAATATTCTTGACTTTATTTTTAATGAAACAAGTTTAAAAGTATTTGATTTGTATTCACCAAATGGTCAGGAAATAACAGAATACAAAAGCACCGTTCAGATAGTTTCAGCTTTTAACTTACAAGACGAAAATCACCTTAAAGCATATTTTAATCTTTGGTCAGAGGATTTCGGTGGTCAATTAAAATTTAAACGAATTGAACTAAGCCCAAACTCATGTAATGGACATACTTTTCGGTATTCTACTGAAGGTTGGGGGTTAATACAATTATATTTTGAAGAGGTGAAGACAGATGTTTTAGAACATTCTCATATTGGACACTTCAATGAGAAGGGAGCTTCAAAATGGGAGAACATACAAAGCCACAAAGGCAAAGTAGATGCTTGGAACTGGAAAGTGATTGAACAAACTTCACGAAAAGTAAAATACCATATTCACAATAAATTGGCGATTCGAAAAGTTGGAACATATGGAATTCTTTCAGGAGCTGATATGCTTGAGAAATCCGGAGTTAAATTGTGGGGTATATAAGTACTATTAGCTTTGAATATTTATTCCTCTTTTCTGAATATAAGCATGCCACAATATCATCGCCGCAATAGTTCTATACGGCCGCCATGGCTCGGCAATCTTCAGCATTTCTTCTTTGGTTTTATGCGGAGGCAATTGCTTTACCTCTTTCAAACTATTCACTAATGCAATATCTCCCAAAGGAAACAGATCAGTCCGTTGTAAGGCATGCATAAGATACACATCAATTGTCCAGTGGCCGATACCCTTTAGTTGTATCAACTCGCTTCTAACTGCCTCATCAGGAAGTGCAGCTAATTTTTTTAATTGTATTTTTTTCGATTCTACCGCTTCAGCTAATCCTCTTGCATAGGCCATCTTCTGCCGGGTAAAATAGCAGGCCCGCATTTCTTCATCCGTTAGTTGAAGAATTTTTGCAGGTGTTACATAACCAATCTTTTCTTTTAGTTTTTTAAAAGCTGCATAGGCCGAAGCAAGAGAAACCTGCTGTTCAAGAATTGTGAGTATTAAAGTCTGGAATGTGTTGGGCCTCGTCCATATTGGCGGATAGCCATATTGCTTAATGACACCTTTCAATGCCTTATCCTTCCGGCATAAGTGATCACACAACTGGTAAAAATTTGTGGAATTAAAACGTTGCTGCATTTAATCCCCTTTCTCTTTTTTTGGGGCCATTAACCGCTCAATAGCCTGTTTGGAATAATCACTCAATACTAATC
>JBARSW010000465.1:0-1638 GCA_049644925.1 Chitinophagaceae bacterium
AGCATATCCACACATTGACCGCCGCCATTCTCTTTTTTTACAAAATCATTAATGTAATCCCTCATATCCAGTTTCCAGTTGCGGCTCGTACTCATCTTGTCGCCTTCAAGGTTCAGGAATTCATTGGCCGGAACATTTTCGGGTAAAATGTCGCCATGCAGCTTTAGCATGATGGGGAAGATAATACAATGAAATACGATATTATCCTTGCCGATAAAATGTACAAGTTTGGTGTCTTTATCCTGCCAATACGGTTTCCAGTCTTTGCCTTTTTCAATAGCCCATTGTTTAGTAGCACTGATATATCCGATTGGTGCATCAAACCAGACATACAAAACTTTACCCTTTCCCTCGGGGATGGGAAGGTGTACCCCCCATTCCAGATCTCTAGTAACAGCTCTTGATTGCAGACCGCCTTCAATCCAGCTTTTACATTGACCAACAACAGTAGCTCTCCAGTCATCTTGGTGTTGTTCCAATATCCACTCCCTCAGGAACTGTTCATGTTTACCCAGTGGAAGGTACCAGTGAGTTGTTTTTTTCTTTATTGGTTTTTTTCCGCTTAAAGTACTTACCGGATTTATCAGCTCATCAGGACTTAATGTTCTGCCACAGCTTTCGCATTGATCTCCAAATGCCCTGTCGCTGCTGCAATTTGGACAAGTTCCCTTAATGAACCTGTCTGCCAGGAAACTGTTGGCTTCCTCATCAAAATATTGTTCCGTTTCTTTCGTTTCCAGTTCCCCTGCATTATTAAGTTTGGTAAAAAATTCCTGTGCAGTTTCATGGTGCAGGGGTGAGCTGGTTCGGTGATAAATATCAAAACTGATATACAGGTCATCAAAGTCCTCCTTCATCGCCACATGATATTTGTCAATGATTGCCTGTGCAGTTGTACCTTCTTTCATTGCCTGGATAGGAATGGCGGTTCCATGTTCATCACTACCACAAACAAAAACTACATCTCTTTTCTGCGACCGTAAGTAACGAACATAAATATCGGCAGGAATATAGGCACCAGCAAGATGGCCAACATGTTTCAATCCATTGGCATAGGGCAGGGCAGAAGTTATCAGGTATCTTTTTGGCATACTCATTTAAATCATGTCTTTGTTAGCCTGCAAAAGTACCTTATTAAGGTGCATTACCCAAAATGATCGATTTGAAATAACTTTATAACCAGATTCTTTAAATATTGTTTTATGAAAAAGACTATACTGCTTTTTGTAATTCTATTTGTTCAGGAAATAAATGCAAATGATGGTGTCTTTTATGCGCTGGGTAATACACTGATTCCATTAAAAGAAACATCTATCCGGTTAAAAAAAGAAATTCTAAATCTGGAAAGGAAAGGTAGTTGGATGCAGGTGGATATTTACTTCGAATTTTTTAATCCGGGAGCTGAAAAAGAACTGACAGTGGGGTTTGTTACACCCCCGGGTATGGGAGATCTTACAGATGAAGAAGCAAAGCATCCGCAGATAAAAGATTTTATGGTACTGGTTGATAATAAACTATTGTCATACCAGGTAGCGAAAATGAAAGAAACGGGTTTTAAAGTAGATACGAAAATTGCAAATGGGTATGATTTTGTTTATCATTTTAAAGTAAAATTTTCAAAAGGTATTACTATAATAA
>JBARSW010000466.1:0-7755 GCA_049644925.1 Chitinophagaceae bacterium
ATACGGCAATCGTTTCTAACTTTTCGGGAAGCAAAACAGCAGGTGTAAATATTGGTGCATCGGCAAGAAATAAAAATTGGGCTGTAACAATCGGCGGTTCTTATACTGGTTTCTATAACAGTTATGCAGATGAGAATAAGGATCTGCCGGCATTACAATGGTCGCCTGAAATAACAAGCAATTTATCATACAGTTTTGCAAAATTGGGAATTGATTTGAGCCTGTTTTATAAAATCACCGGAAAAAAACCTTATTACCTCCGTAATACAAACCAGGAAATAGTACTTACTGAGCTAAAAGGCTATCACATGGCTGATTTTAATATCACCAAAAAATTACTGAAACATTTTGTATTGAATGCAGGTGTTAGAAACATATTTGATGTGGACAGAATCAGAAGCTCTTATGCTATAAATGGTGTTCATACAGGAAGTGGTATTTCCAATATAGCCACAGGCAGATCTTTCTTCGCAGTTTTGGCGTTCAACTGTGATAAAAAATAAAATAAATAAGACCTTAAATTAAAAATATTATTATGAACAATTATAAAATAAAAGGAATCCTGTTTTTTATTACTGCAATTGTAATGATGGCAGCCTGTCGGAAAAGAGATGCGGAATTACCAGGACTGCTGGTAAATTTCGAAAACTCATCACAGGGAATTACCACAGGAGAATCGTTCCTTGAACAAAGACTTGTCCTTTCAAGAGTAGCAGAGGAAGATATTTCCATATCACTGAAACTATCTGAGCAGGGTGTTGTGCATGGTACTGATTATACCACCGAACCTGTTGCAGTTTCGGGTAACATTAATCTTGTGATCCCTGCCGGCAGCAATGCTGTTTCATTTCGTATTTCAAAAGTGAATGGGATACTGTTCGATGGCGATGAAAAGATTTTTTTTGATATTAATTCAACAGGAATACCTTCTCAACCCGGGATTAAAAAGCAACTGACAGTTGGTTTTGAAGAGCTGATAGCTAAGGATGCCACAGCTGTAATAAACGGTGGAGGCTTATTATATCCTAACAAGGTTTTTATTGACCTGAGTGCAAGCCGGGAAACACCTGTTGTCCGCACGGCATGGGATCTGGGATTTTATACCGGGACTGATGATTTCAGGGTTGTGCTGAACTCATCTTCTGCTATGATGGCAAAACAGATTAATAAAAATGATTTAACCCAAGTAACAGCTGCAGACACAATTGGCTTTTCAAGTGATGTTGCATTCAGTCTTTTTTCACCAACCACTACTTCATTACCATATATTGATTACCCAACTGGTGATTTAACTAAAACAGCGATTGCATCTGTTTCATCCATTGAGTCAAACAATAAAGTATATATTGTTAACCGTGGTCTTGGTATTGGAAGCCCGGCATCAGCTCGGGGTTGGAAAAAAATCCGAATCATTCGTAACGCAACTGGAGGCTACATTCTAGAACAGGCGGATATTGCTGCAAGCACATTTACTTCTATTGATATCCCTAAAGACGAAGCTTATTTTTTTAAATATGTTTCTTTTGAAAACGGGATAGTGATGGTAGAACCACAAAAGAAGAAATGGGATATCGCCTGGTCTTATTTCTCTAATGTTACCAATTTTGGTGCTGGCGAAGTTCCTTATCTCTACCAGGATTTTATTCTGATAAACAGGAATGTACAGGCTGCAAAAGTGATAACAGGTTCGATACCTTTTTCAACATTTGATTCAACACATATTGGCACAGTTGCTTTTTCTTCTGGTCAAAACGTAATTGGTGCCGACTGGCGTTCCGGTGGCGGTCCTACCTCTGGCCCGGCAGTAAGGACAGACAGGTATTATATTATTAAAGACGGAGTTGGTAATTATTATAAAATTCGGTTTACTTCCCTTACAAAGAATGGCGAAAGAGGTTATCCTGCTTATGAAGTTATATTGGTGAAAAAAGGGTAATCTTTTATTCATCCTCGTGGACTAAAGTAGAAATTGGCTAAAATTGTGCAATAGCCCCGGATGAAATCCGGGGTATCAAACGATAATGTTACATCAACCCTGACGGGGTTGAATGAAATCATTGCACATTTTTATCTTGCGTAAAGTATAAACAGTTCTGTTCAGTCACTGCGAGGTTTTGAATATGTCTGTCGGAAACAGGCTTTTATTTTCATACCTTTGCTGCCATTTTAAAATGGCTATGAGTGCTAAATACAGAGAATATACAGGATTAAACCTTCCGGCTTTTGAGCAAGAAGTACTGGCTAAGTGGACGGAAGACCAGGCTTTTGAAAAAAGTGTATCCCTTAGAGAAGGTGCTACTCCCTTTGTGTTTTATGAAGGGCCTCCCAGTGCCAATGGTATGCCTGGTATTCACCATGTAATTTCTCGTACCCTGAAGGATATGGTTTGCCGCTATAAAACCATGAAAGGTTTCCAGGTAAAAAGAAAAGGTGGTTGGGATACACATGGATTGCCAATTGAATTAGGGGTGGAGAAGGAATTAGGTATCACAAAAGAAGATATCGGAACAAAAATTTCGGTTGAGGACTATAATAAAAAATGCCGTGAAGCTGTATTGCGCTACAAAGACAAATGGGATGAAATAACCCGGAAGATGGGATATTGGGTTGATTTGAATGATCCCTATATCACTTTCAAGAATGATTATATAGAAACCCTATGGTGGTTACTGAAAGAGTTGTACAAAAAAGGTTTATTGTATGAAAGTGTAAGCATTCAACCTTATTCTCCTGCTGCAGGTACCGGTCTTAGTTCTCATGAACTAAATCAGCCGGGAACATATAAAGATGTAAAAGATACAAGTTGTGTGGCAATGTTTCGGGCGGTTCAGGATGATAAAAGTAAATTTCTGCATGATGCTGATCATGGTGCTGAAGTGTTTTTCCTGGCCTGGACAACAACCCCCTGGACACTACCTTCCAACCTTGGACTCACCGTTGGTGCCAATATTGACTATGTACTGGTAAAGACCATTAATCCTTATACACACTTACCGGTTAATGTGGTACTGGCAAAGCCGTTACTGGGAAAATATTTCAAACCGGAAAATGAAAACGCAGACCTTGCAGCTTATAGCAATGATGGCAAAAATATTCCTTATACTGTATTATCAGAATTTAAGGGTTCAGAAATAGAAGGATGTGTTTATGAACAACTGCTTCCCTATGAAGCAAATTCTCTTTCAGAAATTGAACAATTAACTCCCGGAGCCAAACCCTTCAGGGTACTGGTAGATACTTTTGTAACCACTGAAGATGGAACCGGCATCGTTCATACTGCACCTGCATTTGGTGCTGATGACTATAAAGTTGGAAAGAAATATAATATCGGCATCCTGACGATGGTAGATAGAGAAGGAAAATTTGTTGACGGAATGGGTGAATTCAGCAACAGGTATGTAAAAAATTATAAAGATGAGAGCGGATATGAAGATGTGAATATTGATATTTCAGTAAAACTGAAAAAAGAAAACAGGGCCTTTAAAGTAGAGAAATACGAACACAGTTATCCGCATTGCTGGCGAACCGACAAGCCAATTCTTTATTATCCGCTGGATGCATGGTTTATTAAAACAACTGCCATTAAAGACAGAATGGTTGAACTAAATAAAACCATTAACTGGAAACCAAAATCAACAGGTGAAGGCCGTTTTGGTAATTGGTTAGAAAACATGGTGGACTGGAACCTGAGTCGTTCAAGATTTTGGGGAACACCACTTCCAATCTGGAGAACAGATGACGGAGAAGAAGAAATTTGTATTGGTAGTATAGATGAATTAAAAACTGAATCTAAAAAAGCTGATGAAGCATTGGGTACTGCTAACAGCTCAAAGCTAACAGCTAACAGCATAGACTTACATAAACCTTATGTTGATGAAATAATCCTGATGAGTAATTCAGGCAAGCCAATGAAACGGGTTCCAGATCTTATTGATGTATGGTTTGACAGTGGAGCCATGCCGTATGCCCAATGGCATTTCCCCTTTGAGAATAAAGAAATATTTAAAGCATCATTCCCGGCAGATTTTATTGCCGAAGGTGTTGATCAGACCCGGGGATGGTTTTATACACTACATGCAATAGCCTGTTTGGTTTTTGATTCGGTGGCCTATAAAACCGTTGTAAGTAATGGGTTGGTACTCGATAAGAACGGTAACAAAATGAGTAAACGACTGGGTAATGTGGTGAATCCGTTTGATACCATTGAAAAATTTGGTGCAGATGCTACCCGGTGGTACCTTATTACTAATGCTTCTCCGTGGGACAATCTGAAATTTGATATAGAAGGTATCAAAGAAGTACAACGAAAATTCTTTGGTACACTATATAATACTTACCAGTTTTTTTCACTGTATGCTAATGTGGATGGTTTTGCGTTTAAAGAATCATATATACCCCTGAATGAAAGACCCGAAATTGACCGCTGGATACTTTCTTCTTTGAATTCTGTTGTGAAGAAAGTAAATATATACATGGATGACTATGAGCCTACACAGGCCGGTCGGGTAATTGAAGATTTTGTTGATGAACACCTGAGTAATTGGTATGTAAGGTTATGCCGGAGAAGATTTTGGAAAGGTGAATATGAACAGGACAAGATTTGTGCTTATCAAACATTGTATGAATGTTTGGAAACTATTGCAAGATTGATAGCCCCGATTTCCCCATTTTTTAGCGATAGTATATTCCAAAACCTGAATGCTGTTACCAGAAGATTCGGAGCAGAATCTGTTCACCATTTAGATTTTCCGGTTGCCAACGAAAATGTAATTGACGAATTGCTTGAAGAGAGAATGCAACTGGCACAGGATGCTTCCTCATTAATATTGTCGTTGCGCAAGAAAGTAAATATTAAAGTTCGTCAACCGCTGCAAAAGGTTTTGATCCCGGCATTAAACCTTTCGATGAAAGAACAATTTCAAAAAGTGGAAGACCTGGTAAAAGCAGAAGTAAATATTAAGGAAGTTGAATATTTGAGTCCCGATAATACTTTCATCAATAAAAAGATAAAACCCAACTTTGTTGCCTTAGGGAAAAAAATGGGCCCCAAAATGAAAGCTGTTGCTACGGCATTGTCACTATTTACCCAGGAAGAAATCATAAAGTTGGAAAAAGAAGGTCAAATTAATTTGTCAATTGATGACGAACCTGTAATATTACAAATTGATGAAGTTGATATAAGCAGTGAAGATATTCCCGGATGGACGGTGGCAAATAAAGGCAGTTTAACGGTGGCGCTTGATGTAACAGTGACCCCCGAACTGGAAGCTGAAGGGAATGCCCGGGAATTTGTAAACCGGATTCAGAAAATAAGGAAAGACAGTGGGTTTGAACTTATTGACAGGATTGAAATCAAAGTACTGGTTTTTGGTAAATTAAAAGATTCTTTGGCTAAGTTTAAAACCTATATTTGCGCCGAAATTCTAGCCGACGAATTGGATTTTGTTCCAGAAATTCAGGATGGAATTGAAATAGAAATTAACGATGTTTTGCTAAATGTGATTGTTTCAAAAAAAGGGTAATTTATGGCTAATAAAAAGCATGCCCGCCCAACTGGCGGAAAAAAGGCACCTAAAAAGGCTACTAAACCCACCCCTAAGGCTGCTCCTAAAAAACAAGCAGCAAAGAAAACTGTGAAAAAAAACGTAATTAAATCCGCTTCAAAAAAAGTGGTTAAAGCAGCTCCCCCAAAAGCAGCAAAAGCTTCCCCCAAAAAAGCTATAAAAGTGGTTGCAAAGAAGCAAACCAAAAAGGTGGTAGCTAAACCAGTAGTAAAAGCTGTATCAAAACCTTCAGTAAAAGTTATTGCAAAACCGGTTGCAAAAGTGGTAGTAAAACCTGTTGCCCCAAAAGCTGTAGTTAAGCAGGAGGTTCCGGTTATAGAAAAACCAGTAGCAAAAAAGCCAGGGCATATTGATCCAAAATCATTGGTTTCAATTAAACAAAAAGTACAACCTGTGATTAAGAAAGAACCTCCCAAACCCACCAAAGTAGTAATACCAAAAACAACAACGAAAAGCTCTGTAAAATATGAGCCGGAGTTTACTAAATCTGTCCTTGATGCATCGCATTCAGCTTTGCCGTCAGGCCCTACCATGCGGTATTCTGATACTGACCTGGTTGAATTCAGGGAGATTATCCAGAAAAAATTAGATGCTGCAAAGAAAGAGCTTACTTATTTACAGGGATTAATAACCCGTAAGGAAGAAGGTGGGGATATGGATGAAGGCCGCTATATGACAATGGAAGATGGGAGTGTAAGTATGGAAAGGGAACAATTGAGCCAGATGGCCAGCCGCCAGATTACCTTCATTGACCATCTTGAAAAAGCAATGATGAGAATTGAAAATAAAACTTATGGCATCTGTCGGGTTACCGGCAAGTTAATTGATAAAGCCCGTCTCCGTGCGGTGCCACATGCTACATTAAGCATAGAGGCTAAACAGACAATTAACAAGTAATACCAACGAGAAATATATTTTAGTCAGATATACGGTATATAAGAATTAAATAGTTTAAGATAAAAACCCCGGGATAACCCGGGGTCTTTTTTTTGAATAATAAATTGAATAAAACTTTATTTTTTCTTTCTTAAAAATACCTGGAACCCAACCCCCAAAACAAAACCGTGGTTGGTAAAATCAGTTGTTGTTTCATTTTCTGCTCTTGTTTCTATCGAACCATTAATTCCATCATCTCTGAGACGGGTAGTTTTAAAAGTATTATTATTATAAGAGAAATTATAACCGGCAAATACATCAAGCCCTGTAATTTCTCCTAACATTTTTGTCAGACCAAGTGTAAATGTACTATTGACAAAAAAACCACCGGAAGATATGCCATCGTATGTTTCTTTATAAACACCGGAGCCACTACCACCGTAAAAATAACCTTCAGTTTTTGAATTATTAAGCCCGGCGTTAAAACCTATTTGTCCAAATGGTAAAAAGGAACCAGAAGACTTGAAGTAATTTCGGACAAATCCACCAAGGCCAATATTAAAATTGTTGGATTTGTCCATTTGAAAATTAGCGTTATTGGATGTGTAAGTTGTTTTTTGGGATGTCGGGTTTATACTCAAAGATGCACCCAATGCTGTTTTTTCAGTTAAAAACCAACCAATAGATGGAGAAATATTGATGCCAAAGCCGGTTGTTTTATAGCTCAGGCTACCTATGGAGGTTACTTTTTGATTGGCGCTGCCGGAATTAAAAAAAACATTACCTAATGAAGCCCCATACATTTTGTCTCCCTTCTGAAATTGTCCGATACCGGTAAAAGAAAAAAGAAATATAACGATAGATAATAAGAAGGATGTTTTTTTCATAAAATTGCTTTTAATACGGACAAATATAGGGTTAAAGGTAAAAAAGGGCAGTCATCTTTTTTTTTTATAAATCAGGGTTGAATTTATTTTTTTACTTTACCTTTAAATATCTTGGTGGAAAGGGAATTTCCATTTACTTTTAAAACCGAAACTAATTTAACAGCCAAATTAAATTTTATGAGAAAGTTCAGACTTTTATCTTTATTAGCTTTTGCCATTGTAATTATAGCCGTTAGTTGTACTAAAGAAGGTCCTGAAGGTCCCTCTGGTGGTACAGGTATTCAAGGCCCTGTAGGTGCAACTGGAGCAAATGGTGCAACAGGAGCAACTGGCCCAACTGGAGCAAATGGTGCTACAGGCCCACAAGGTCCACAAGGCCCTATAGGTAACACAGGCCCAACAGGCCCAACAGGCCCAACAGGCCCAAC
>JBARSW010000467.1:0-15567 GCA_049644925.1 Chitinophagaceae bacterium
CCGTTTTGAATAAAATCACTTTCCATCCATTTCATACAAAATGCCGAACCAATGACTATCCCGAGGCAAAACTTGAATAGTTGATGCCATGTTCTGTTATTTGATTTCATAAACTTTCTAATAATTGAACAAAATAAAGATAGGCTAAACCTTCTTTTTTTTACTTGCGAAAATAATGTGTAATTAAAACACAATACTCTATCTTTATATCCTGAATAACGATTGCGATGAAGATTCATTTTTACCTACGATTTCATACCCGGTATGGTCAAAGCTTATGGATTACCGGGGATGCAGAAGAACTTGGAAATAACCTGTCAGCCAAAGCACTCTCCATGAACTACCTGAATGATGAGTTTTGGCATATAGAAGTTGATTTTCAGCATAGCCTTCTAAAGAAGTTAAACTATAAATACATTTTAAAAGGAGAGGAGGGTGATTTACTTTTCGAATGGGGAAATGACCGCTCCTTTGATTTTCAATCAAAGGATATTAATGAGTTATTATTTATTGATACCTGGAATCATGCAGGGGAGTATGAAAATACTTTTTTTACAGCTCCTTTTAATGAGGTATTGTTGAAATCAAATGAGTCAAAATTCAGGGAAGATGCTGATGATGATATCACACATATCTTTAAAGTAAAAGCTCCATTAGTAGATAAAAATGAAATCATTTGCTTAACCGGAAACACAAATCGATTGGGTAATTGGTCGGAAGAAAGTCCCGTTTTAATGGTAAAAAAAGGCAATTGGTGGACAGCAAAGCTTAACTTATCTGAGGCTACATTTCCCATTGCTTATAAATATGGGAAATGGAATAAAAAAGATGAAAAGTTTATATGTTTTGAAAATGAGAATAACAGGATTATACATAGCGAAGCTGCCAAAATGAAATTAACAGTAATACATGATGGCTTCATTCACCTGCCAAATAATACGTGGAAAGGATCTGGAGTGGCAATACCCGTTTTTAGTCTTAGAAGTAAAAACAGTTTTGGTGTGGGTGAGTTTGTTGATATTAAATTATTAGTTGACTGGGGAAAAATTACCGGGTTGAAATTGATTCAACTGCTTCCGGTGAATGACACAATTGCAACCCATACCTGGATGGATTCTTACCCCTATGCAGCTATTTCTGCATTTGCATTGCATCCGCTTTATATTAATATTTTAAAAGTAGCAGGTAAGAAAAGTGCAAACAAAATCAGTTCATTAAAAATTAAACAAAAGCAATTAAATGAATTGGCATTTGTAGATTATGAGAATGTAATGAAATATAAACTTTCTGTTTTAAAAGAACTTTATGAAGAACAAGGAACAGAATGTTTCAGTACTGATGATTATCAATTGTTTTTAGAAAATAATAAACATTGGCTATATCCCTATGCCGCTTTTTGTTATTTCAGAGATAAATACGGCACCTCTCATTACGATGAATGGAAAACAAATAGTCTTTATGATAAAGCTACCATTGAGAAATTATTAAACGGTAAAACAAAAGCTTCTATTGAAGCAGGATTTTATTGCTTTATACAATATCATCTTCACCTGCAATTAAAAGAAGCTGCAGATTATGCACATAAAAAAGGAATTGTATTAAAAGGTGATATTCCTATTGGTATTTACCGTTATGGATGTGATGCTTGGGTAGAACCAGGACTTTATAATATGAACTGGCAGGCAGGTGCTCCCCCTGATGATTTTACAGCGGTAGGTCAAAACTGGGGCTTTCCTACTTACAACTGGCAAAAAATGCAACAGGATGATTTTGCCTGGTGGAAACAACGGTTTGAGCAAATGAGCAATTATTTTGATGCCTTCAGGATTGATCATATACTAGGCTTTTTTAGAATCTGGAGTATCCCTGCTGATGCAATACAAGGTATATTGGGAAAATTTGTTCCCTGTCTGCCTATACATAAATATGAATTTGGCGAAAATGGAATTAGTTTTGATTATCACAGATTCTGCAAACCATTCATAACCGACGAAATTCTATGGAATATCTTTCATGAAAAAGCAGCAGTAATCAAGGAGAAATTCCTTCTAAAGAATGAATTGGGCGGATATGATTTTAACTCACCATTTGAAACACAAAAAAAGATAACTGAATATTTCTCAACACTGGAATTAAATGCTGAAAATGAAAGTATAAAACAAGCATTGCTTGACCTTATTGCCAATGTAATTTTATTTGAAGAGGAAAATACAAATGGACTCCATTATCATTTCAGGATTGCAATGGATAAAACACTTTCATTCGGATATCTGTCACCACATGTAAAAGAAAAACTGCATTCACTATATATCGATTATTTTTTCCACCGACAAGATGATTTCTGGAAAAAGGAAGCCTTACAAAAATTGCCACCATTAAAAGCAGCAACAAATATGCTTGTTTGTGGAGAAGACCTGGGCATGGTAGCTGATTGTGTTAATGATGTAATGAAACAATTGGGTATTCTAAGCCTTGAAATTCAGCGGATGCCCAAAGACCCGAAAAAGGAATTCTTCCATCCGAATGATGCGCCATATTTGTCGGTTATCACACCATCAACACATGATATGAGTACTATCCGTGGTTGGTGGGAGGAAAACCGTGAACGGACACAAAAATTCTATAACACAGAAATGGGACAGTGGGGTGAGGCACCATTTTTCTGCGAGTCATGGATAAACCGTGCAATTGTTTTACAGCATCTTTATTCACCTGCTATGTGGAGTATTTTCCAGTTGCAGGATATCCTGGGAATGAATGATAATTTGAGAAGGGAAAATCCACTGGAAGAAAGAATTAATAATCCGGCAAATCCCAAAAACTACTGGCAATACCGGATGCATATTTTACTGGAAGATTTAATTAAGCAGGATGAGTTTAATGAGGAATTTAAAGGTTATGTAGTGAATAGTGGGAGAGTTTAAAAAATATTCTTTGTAGTAATAGAAAGGGGCAAAAATGTTTTACAAATATTGCCCCTTTTTTATTATAATTTTTTGATGTTATTGCAATGCAAAAATAACCGCTACTTCATAACGTAGTTTTATTCTTTTAAAATCAATTTCCACGCTTTTTGAATGAATTAACTAATAACTGCTGTCAGAAAAACATTTCGCATGTTATTATTTTATTTTAAATACAATAGAAAAAAGGTAAAAATAAATTTTAAAAAAGTTGTTCGTTTATCTTTGTACTATGAAAGTACACTATTGGCCGTTTAATCTAAAATTCAAACATCCTTTTACTATTTCTAAAGGTACAAAAACACATCAACCCACTTTAATTGTAGAACTTGAGTTTGCAGGAAAAAAAGGGTATGGCGAAGCACCCGCCATTGCTTATTATAATATTCCGGTAGAAAAAATGATAGAAGATATTGAAGCTAAAAGGGTTCTCATTGAAAAATTTGCATTCACTGATCCGGAACGTTACTGGCATTATCTGCACCATTTATTACCTGAAAACAATTTTTTGGTTTGTGCTTTGGATATTGCAGCATGGGACTTATACGGGAAATTGAAGAACAAGAAATTATATGAGCTCTGGGGTGGTGAGATTTCTAAAAATCCAATTTGTGATTATACAATAGGAATAGATACAATAGAAAAGATGGTAAGTAAAATGAAAGAATTACCATGGCCAATTTATAAAATAAAAGTAGGTACTGCAGATGATATCGCTATAGTTAAAGCATTACGGGATAACACAGATGCTACCTTTCGGGTAGATGCAAATGCAGCCTGGGATCTCGAAACTGCGTTAAAATTGATACCCCAGCTAAAAGAACTTGGTGTGGAACTGGTGGAGCAACCATTGGCAAAAGATGATTGGGAAGGAATGAAAGTTTTGTACAAAGAATCTGTAATGCCGCTTTATGCTGATGAGTCATGTGTATTTGAAAAGGATGTGGAAAGATGTTCTCAGCATTTTCATGGGATTAATATAAAATTGACAAAATGCAGTGGAATAACTCCTGCCAGAAGAATGATAACAAAGGCAAAAGAACTGGATATGAAAGTTATGGTAGGCTGTATGAATGAATCAACTGTAGGAGCCGCAGCAATAGCACATTTACTTCCATTTATCGATCATGTAGATATGGATGGTCCATTATTACTTGAAGAAGATCTGGCAACAGGAATAACTTATCAAAAGGGCAAAATTGGTTATTCTGATCTACCAGGTTTAGGAATAAATTATACTGGATTATATTTTAAAAAATAAATATTAAAAGTTGTACATTTGCAAATAACCCTCAACTCATAAGTTTCATCTACGAGTTATGTTACTTCCACTTATTGGATTTCAATTTATAATTTAAAACAAATTACACTATGTCAACTCACACATGGCGAAAGTTGCTATTTAGTCTGATAATGACTGCAACTTTTATGACCGTTTCAGCACAAGAAAGTAAAAAAAATAAGGAAGGCATTAAAAGATTAAATGTTGGAGTCTCATTTAATATGCAGGACTTTGACACAGAGACTATTTTTCCCTGGAAAGATTCTACTTATGGTTTCTCTGTTATGCTTTGGAAAGGGATTACACCAAAAATTGATTATTCTATCCGTTATAATGGAATTTTCCCTAATCAAAACAAGAATAATGTCATTTCAAAAAATTTCAGCAGTAGTGAATTAGAAGCCGCTATTCATGCAAAAGCATTTAAGGATAATGCTTTTTTCAACCCTTTTCTTACTTTAGGAATTGGCGGAGGAAAGTATCACAAGAATCTATCTCCAGTTGTAAGTTCGGCTAACACATTTACATGGAATACCCATGCATTGGGCGGTGTGGGCTTGCAACTTAATATTAAGAATGAATTGTATTTCCTTTTACAGGCCAATTATCGTTACAGTTTCAACGAAGAAAAATTACCTCATAACTTGTTTTATTCCTTTGGTTTAACCAAGTCCTTATATAAAACAAAAAAAGTAGAAATACCTGTTGTAGCTGATAAAGACAATGATGGTGTACCTGATAATATTGACATTTGCCCGGATATTCCAGGTATTGCTTCTTTACAAGGCTGTCCGGACAGAGATAGTGATGGCATTGCTGATAAAGATGATAAATGTCCGGATGTTAAAGGTCTGGCATCTTTGAATGGTTGCCCTGATAGCGATGGCGATGGATTTGCCGATAATGAAGACAAATGTCCCACACAGTTTGGAATAGCAAAATACCAGGGTTGTCCAATTCCTGATACAGACAAAGATGGTATTAACGACGAACAGGATAAATGCCCAACTGTTGCTGGTGTTCCCAGGTATGATGGTTGCCCTGTGCCTGATAGTGATAAAGATGGAATTAATGATGAAGAAGATAAATGTCCCAACCTTGCAGGTGTCGCAGAAAACCAGGGATGTCCCATCGTAACTGAAGAAGTTAAAAAGAAAGTGAACCTGGCAAGTAAAAACATACTTTTTGTTACTGGCAGTGCCAAATTACAAAAGAGTTCTTTTAAAGGTCTTAATGAAGTAGTAAATATTTTACTTGAAAATCCCGACATGCAACTTCAAATTGATGGACATACGGACAATGTGGGAAGTGAAGAAATGAATCAGACCTTGAGTGATAATCGTACAAAAACAGTTAAGGATTATATATTAAGTAAAGGAATAGATGAAAACCGAATAAAAGCTGAAGGACATGGTGAACTTCAGCCAATTGCTGACAACAAGAATGCGGCAGGTCGCCAGTTAAACCGACGTGTTGAACTCCTTATGAAATATTTCAATTAATCAGATCTGCTAATTTTATAAATAAAAAGTGCTAATGCGTTTGCATTAGCACTTTTTTCATTTTTATAGATTACCAAATTTTTACCCGTAAACTATCTGCTACAAACATTTTATCTTCTGGTCTAATATTGAATGCTGTATAAAACTCATCTACATCTACAAAAGGACCATTTACCCTGTACTTTGCAGGAGAATGTACATCTGTAAGTAATCTGCTTCGCAGATTTTCATCCCGGATATGTCCTAACCAACCAAGGGCATACCCACAGAAATAACGCTGTAAAGGTGTAAGCCCAGCCACTGTTTTATTTACCTTGTATTCATCAGTTTTTTTATACGCTTCAATGCCGAGTAAAATGCCGCCCAAGTCTGCAATATTTTCGCCAGTTGTTGCTTTTCCGTTTATATGATATCCAGGTAATGGCTCATAAGCATCAAACTGTTTAATAATTACGTCAGCTCTTTTCTTAAATTCTTCTTCATCTTTTTTTGTCCACCAACTGACTAAATTTCCTTTTTCATCAAATTGTCTTCCTTCATCATCAAATCCATGAATAATTTCATGACCAATAGTAGAGGCACCTGCATATCCATATACGGTTGCATCATCTAATTCTTCGTCTCTGTATCCTGGTACTGTAAAAATGCCAGCAGGAAGAACTATTTCATTATTAGAAGGATTGTAATAGGCATTGTACGTTTGTGGAAACATTCCCCATTCATCCCTGTCAACTGGTTTGCCCAGTTTATTAATATCGTAATTATGCCACCAAAGATTTGCATTTACTATATTTTGAAAATAACTCTCTTTTCCAATTTCCATGCTACTGAAGTCTTTCCATTTTTCAGGATATCCAACTTTCTTTTTAATTGCAGCTAGTTTAACATATGCTTTTTCTTTTGTACTGTCGCCCATCCAGCTAAGTCTGCCAATACGATCTTTCAATGCTACCCGAATAGCTTCCACCATATCTTCATACCTTTTTTTGGCTTTTTCATTAAAGAACTCTTTGACATATAACTGACCCAGCATTTCACCCATAACATTTTCAGAACTTTGAATAGCTCTTTTCCACCTTGGTCTTCTTTCTTTTGCTCCGCTAAAGAGTTTGTTGAAGTTGAAAGCAGCTATTCCAAAACCATCGGGTAGAACACCCGAAAAATCATTGATGAGATTAAATTTCACATAATACTTCCAATCATTTATCGATGCGGTTTTAAGTACATTATCCAGCGCTTTAAAAAACTCAGGTTGCCCTACAATTACAGAATCAATTCCCTTTACCCCTGTAAGGTTTAAAAAAACCGGCCAGTCAATATTAGTATTCATTTTACGCAGATCAGCAATGGCCATCTTGTTGTAATTCTTGTAAGGATCCCGTAGATCTTCCAGCTTGCGACTTGCAGCAGCCAATTTTGTTTCTAATGAGAGAATATTCTTTGCTGCATTTGAAGATATTGCTGAATCTTCACCGGCCATTGATAGAATTTTCGTTATAAATTTCAGATACTCAGAACGGATATTCAACGTAGTACTGTCAGTCTTAAAATAATATTCTCTTTCTGGTAATCCCAACCCGCCCTGCCAGAGCTTATAGGACATTACATCGCTATTTTTATCATCCTGTGTAACATAATTACTAAATAGGGTAGATGACCCCATTTTTTTAAATTCAGCTACGGAAGTAAGCAAACTTTTTACATCTGTTATTGCATTTACTTTATCCAGTAATGGTTGAAGTGGTTTCAAACCATCAGCTTCAATTTTTGCACTATCCATGGCCATTGTCCAGAAATCTCCAATTTTTTGTTCAGCACTGCCTTTAGCTGCATTCGATTCTGCTGATTTCTCAGATATTTCCCGAAGTCGTTTCAGGTTTTCTTCTATAACAAGGTTGCCTATACCCCATGAAGATTGATCACCAGGAATCGGATTGTTTTTAATCCAATCGCCATTGGCATATTGGAAAAAATCCTGACCGGGAGTTGTCGTAGTGTCCATATTAATGGCAAGTGCATCACCTTTTGAACCAGTCCTTTCTTTTGAATTGCTTTTGCAGGAAATTGCTATGCTAGTAATAATTACAAATGCAAGCATTGAAATAGAGAATCTCATAATTGTATGGTTTACTTATTTTAATAAAAGTAAGTAAATCATTAAGGCCAAAGTAAAAATTGTGACGAAAGGATACGAAAATGTTCTTTTTAGCGTTTTGTAACTGATCCATATCTATTGATTAAAACTAAGTACCTGTGAAACCACTAAAAGCCGCTTTGGTTTTTATTTTTCTCATTTTTTGCGGAAAGTCATTTTCGCAGGATTTTGACAAAACACCCACCTTATCATTTTTTGCTGGTCTGATTAACTACCAGGGCGACCTGAACCCAAATAGCTTTTCATTTTCACACTCTAACTTTGCAAAAGGAATTATTTTCAGAAAACCATTAAACAGATGGTTTTCAATCAGAGCTGGATTTAATTCTGGTAAAATTGAAGCAGCAGATGCCTGGAACCGGGATTACCTTAAATCCCGAAATCTTAGTTTTACCACTGCTATTAATGAAGTATATACAGGTTTGGAAATTTCACTACTTGATATCTCTGTTAAGAAAATCTCACCATTTTTATATGGAGGAATTTCAATTTTTCATTTTAATCCCTGGGCAAAAGATAACAATGGAGAAAAAACATATTTAAAACCGTTGAGCACTGAGGGACAGGGTTTGGCACAATTTCCGGAACAAAAACCCTATAATCTCACACAATTAGCTCTTGCATTTGGTGGTGGTGTTAAATATGCGGTTAATGATGCATTGTTCATCAGTATTGAACTTAGTCAACGTAAATCATTTACTGATTACGTTGACGATGTCAGTTCAAATTATGTAGATCAAAATATACTCTACCAGGAGAAAGGTGCTAAAGCTGTTGAAATGGCTTACCGTGGCGGATTATCACCTGTTGGACAACCATTATATCCACCGCACGGTGAACAGAGAGGTACCCCTTCAGAAATGGATTGGTATTATTTTTTAGGAATAAACCTGGAGATAAAATTGAGTGCATTTTCTAACGTTATAAATTTTTCAAAGAGTGTAAATAGCCAACGATGCCCACGAAAAATAAATAACTGGTAAAAGGCTCATTTAGGTACTTTGTAAGATTATCATCCAACTTATCTGTATTTTATCTTTTCCGGTCTTAAATTTGTAGTGTATTTACTTACAAATTGTATGAAAAAATTTTCGCTACTTTTTTTAGGATTATTTGTTTACTGCTTAATATCAGCACAAAGATTACATATTGGTGTATTTGGAGGATTGGCTGCTTATTCCGGGGATTTGACAGAAGGTTTTTTCCCTCAAAAAGTTACCAATGGCGTAATTGGAATTACAGCTAATTATGAAATATCAGACCAATTAATTCTTAGACCCGGAATTTCTTATACAGTAGTCGGTGGCTCCGACAGGTTTAGTAAAAAAGAAGACCTTCTACTCAGAAATCTGAGTTTTGAAACAGCAATTACCGAATTTAGTCTCCTTGGTGAATATTATCTTTTTAATCTTTATGAAAGAAATCTTTCACCTTATATTTTTACAGGTCTGGCTGTATATCATTTCAATCCATATGCCTATTCTGGTAGCAACCAAAAAGTCTACTTGCAGCCATTAAGTACAGAAGGACAAGGTCTGACAGGATATTCTGAACAAAAACCATATAATCTTACACAACTGGCAATACCTGCCGGTATCGGTTTAAAATTTGCAATAAATGACAACTTAAGAATTGGGATGGAAGGTGGGTTAAGAAAACTTTTTACAGATTACCTGGATGATGTTAGTACAAACTATGCTGACGCAACAGATTTATTCAATGCAAAAGGTCAATTAGCTTTAGACATGTCGTATCGGAGTGATGAGGCAGGAGGTAGCTTAGTCTATCCTACAAAAGGCACAACAAGGGGAAGTCCCAAGAATAAAGACTATTATTATTTTGCCGGATTACATCTTACTTACCGCTTGGGTGGCGGAACCTCATTAAGAGGTTCAAAAGGGAAAATGGGTTGTCCTGCAAATGTTTACTGATTATACCAATAAAGCAAACAATTGCTGGCAGCCTGTGTTGTACATTTGCCGAGTTTAAATCATATCATGGCCTGGAAAAATCAGCAACAATTTATTGAAGCACTGGAAAATACCGGAGAATTGCTCCGAATTAAAACATACGTTAATCCGGTGCTGGAAATTGCAGAAATAACTGATCGTATCAGTAAATCTGGAAACGGTGGAAAAGCCCTGTTGTTTGAGAACACAGGTTTCGATTTTCCAGTTCTTATGAATGCATATGGCAGTGAAAAAAGGATGTGCATGGCATTGGGTGTTTCGCAACTGGATGATGTTGCAAAAGATATCGAAGCACTTTTTCACTTGATTTCTTCTCCCAAAGAAAATATAATAGATAAACTAAAACTTTTACCTAAGCTTGGACAGTTTGCCAGCTGGATGCCAAAAGTGAAAAAAGGCAGGGGAGAGTGCCAGGAAATTGTGATGGAGAATCCTGATATTAATAAACTTCCGGTAATTACTTGCTGGCCAAAAGATGGAGGACCATTTGTAACATTGCCAATTATTCACACAAAAGACCCTCATACCAACTCCCGTAATGTTGGAATGTACCGTATGCAGATTTTTGGTCCCACATTGACAGGTATGCACTGGCACAAGCATAAAGTGAGTGCCAAACATTTCGCAGAATATAAAAAGCTGAATAAGAAAATGCCTGTTGCTGTTGCACTCGGTGGCGATCCTGTTTATGCTTATTCAGCCACTGCACCGTTGCCCGAAAATGTAGATGAATATATGCTGGCTGGTTTTCTTCGTAAGAAAAAAGTGGAGTTGGTAAAATGTATTTCTCAACCTGAAGTAGAAGTGCCTGCAGATGCTGATTTTATCATAGAAGGATTTGTGGATCCAAACGATGAATTGATTTGGGAAGGTCCATTTGGCGATCATACAGGTTACTATTCATTACCGGATTGGTATCCAAGATTTCATATCACAGCCATCACACATAAAAAGAATGCTGTGTATCCGGCAACAATTGTAGGTATTCCCCCACAGGAAGATGCCTGGCTGGGAAAAGCAACAGAAAGAATATTTCTTGCCCCGATCAAAATGACCATGATTCCAGAGATAAAAGATATGGATATGCCTATTGAAGGTGTTTTTCATAATCTGGTAATTGCAAAAATTAAAAAAGATTATGCCGGGCAGGGACAAAAAGTAATGAATGCTATGTGGGGTGCCGGGCAGATGATGTTCAATAAAATATTAGTATTGGCGGACGAAGGCGTAACCATACAAAACTATGAATCACTGGCTAAATATGTTTTCAAAAATCTGAATCCTGCCACGGATATATATTTCTCAACAGGCCCGATGGATGTTTTAGATCATAGTTGCAGTAAAATGGGTTTTGGAGGAAAAATGTGCATTGATGGAACAGCTAAATCAGAAGAGGAAATTGATGATAATTTTGAGCCGGGAACAATTAACCAGGATCCAAAAATTATTGAAATTGATTTGAGAAAAAAATTTCCTGAATTAAAGAAAGTAAATGCTTCTTTACTTAGTAAAGAAATCCCTTGTTTAATTGTTTCTATTGAAAAGAACAGGGTTGATCATATAAAAGAAATGCATGAGAAAGTTTGTGCTCTACCGGAAATGAAGGGTATTAAGATGATCTTGTATGTGGAGCATACTGTGGATGCCGATGATCTGACCACCGCTCTCTGGCGGCTTTGTAATAATCTTGATCCGAAAAGAGACTTTTATCTTTACAAAAATTCCACTGTACCTTATTCGGCTTGTATGGGATTTGATGGAACAAGGAAAACAAAAGAGTTTGACAATTTTAATAGGGATTGGCCAAACATCATTGTTGCGGAGGATAAAACCATAAAAACTGTTGATGAAAAATGGAGTGAATTAGGTATTGGAAAATTTATTCCATCACCTTCTTTGAAATTTAAAGACCAGATTTATGGCGATGAAGCTGTAGTAAACTAACTAATTCATTTATATTTAAAAGGTGACATCAGGAAAAATAAATATACTAATGACTGGCGGCGGTGCCCCCGGTGCTGCAGGAATTATTAAATGCCTTAATAAAGAATCTTCTTTTCATATTACCGTGGCTGATGCTAATAGCGGTGCAGTTGGTAAATACCTGAATAAAGATTTCGAAACCATTCCTCTTGCCTCAGACCCTGAATTTATTGATGCCATTCTTTCTATTTGCAGAAAGAAAAATATTCATGTAGTGTTACCGCTGGTTACAAGAGAACTCACTCTGCTTTCACAGCACACAAAGGAATTCGAACTGGCCGGATCTAAATTACTGGTATCAACAACCGCATCATTGGATATTGCCAATAACAAAAGCCGCCTTTATGAATTTCTTCAATGGAGAGGTATTCCTGTTCCTGATTTTAAAGTCGTGGAAACAATTGAACAATTTAAAACAGCACTGGAAGAGTTAGGATTTCCGGGTAAACAAGTTTGTTTCAAACCGTCATTATCAAATGGTAGCCGTGGCTTCCGCATAGTTACAGAAAAAATCAATGAGCTGGATCTGTTATTTAATCAAAAACCTTCATCCACCTATATAAGTTCGAAGGAAGCTGTTCGAATTCTTTCATCCGGTTCTTTTCCTGAACTGCTGGTAAGTGAATATTTGCCCGGAGAAGAGTATTCTGTTGATTGTCTGGCCAATATTGGTGAATCAGTATTAATCATTCCAAGGCGGAGAGATAAAATGATCAATGGTATAAGTGTAGAAGGCGAGTTTGTAAAGGAAGATAGTATCATTAATTATTGTCAGCAAATAATAAAAGAATTGAAGTTGCATGGAAATATAGGTATTCAGGTAAAAAAATCCGGTACAGGTCAGTTCCTCATTCTTGAAATAAATCCCCGTGTGCAGGGAACAATATCTGCTGCTTTGGGTGCAGGTATTAATCTTCCGGCATTAGCCATTAAACAGGCCATGGGACTGCCAATTTATCCCAATGAACTGACAGTTAAATGGGGCACCCGATTTTCAAGGTATTGGGAAGAAGTATTTCACTAAACACAATACTGACACAAAGGCATTAAAACTCTTTGGATAGATATTTGAACCTGCTCAAGAATCAAATTAGCTAGGATACATCTTTTAGGCATCAACAAACGTCTTTTTTTTTTACAATAATTATATGAGAAATATGAAGCGATTCAGTACAGCATTTGTAATCAGTTTACTCACCATAACAAGCCTTGCTCAGAAAGGAAAGGAGGATAACACTTTACTCTGGAAGATCAGTGGTAATGGATTGGAAAAGCCATCTTATCTCTTTGGGACCATTCATATGCTTTGTGCCGACGATGCAATGCTGAGCAGCAAAATGAAAGAAATCATTAATTCATGTGATGAAGTTTATTTTGAAGTGGACATGGATAATCTATTTGAAATGATGGGTGCTTTAGGCAAGATGAAAATGAAAGGGGATACAACACTAAAGGACCTTCTAAGTGAAGCAGAATATAAAAAAGTTAAAAAATATTTTGAAGAGAAGGGTTCAATGCTTCCTTTTTCGATGCTGGAAACTTATAAACCAATTTTAGCAGCCTCCACGTTAGAACAGGGTGCTTTGCCTTGTGATAACACTGCCATCATGGAACAAGTGATCATGCAGGAAGCGAAAAAAACCAATAAGAAAATAAGTGGGTTAGAAACGATGAGTTACCAGGCCGGAGTGCTTGACAGTATCCCATATAAACTACAGGCAATTCAATTATTGAGTTATATTGACAGTGCTTCTACCGGAGATAAGGAGAATAAACAATTAAATGAATTGTTTGCCGCCTATAATAACCAGGATTTAAAAAAATTGGAAGAATTAATGGTAGAAACTGACCCGGGGATGGCCGAATTTACAGACATTCTGCTTTATCACCGGAACCAGAATTGGGTACTCAAACTCAAAACATTACTTCCCAAAAAATATTTACTGATTGCTGTTGGAGCAGGTCATTTACCCGGAGAAAAGGGGTTAATTAATTTATTACGTAAAGAAGGGTATTCTGTGACGCCGGTTGAAAATAAATTGAACAAAATAACAGAGATTTAGTTATATATATTCATGCTCAAAATTTTAACTAATTAGCCTCACAAATATTTTTTTTAAAATGCTGAAAAAAATCAGTTTTCATATTTCTATCATTGTATTCATGCTTTTGTTTGCATCTTTCAAGCCCGTTGCAGAAGAAGGTATTAAAATCAGTATAACTGATCTTCGCAGTGATAATGGATATGTTCTGGTCAGCTTATTTAAAGAAGGTGTGGGTTACCCGGATAAACCTGCAAAAGCGTTCAGAAAAGAAAAACTGCCCATTAAAAATAAAAATACGGTTATTCTGTTTACTGGCTTGCCAGCAGGAAATTATGCTATAGCCATCCTTCATGATGAAAATAATGATCAGGAGATGAATAAAAATTTTTGGGGAATCCCGAAAGAAGGTTATGGATTCTCTAAAAATGTAATGGGCACTTTTGGACCACCTTCCTTCAGCAAGGCAAGTTTTAAACATACTGCAGGTTTGCTAACTCAAGTTTCAATTAAGGCAAAATACTGGTAATAAAAAAAACAGTTCCTATTCAGAACTGCCTTTGAGTAAGGTATTGTCAATTTTTAGTACTGCTCAAGCCCAGAGAACATAAAGTCGCCTTCAATTTTTGCATTCTCATCACTATCACTGCCGTGCACTGCATTTTCGCCAACAGATGTTGCATATAATTTACGGATAGTTCCATCTTCCGCATTTGCAGGATTTGTGGCTCCAATCAACTTACGGAAATCTTCAATGGCATTTTCTTTTTCCAAAATTGCAGCCACAATTGGACCACTGCTCATGAATTCCACCAGTTCACCATAAAAAGGCCTTTCCTTATGAACGGCATAAAATTCACCAGCTTTTTCTGTTGATAGTTTCAACATTTTCAGCGCTTTTACTTTAAAACCTTCCTTTATAATCCTGTCTAAAATTGCTCCGGTATGTCCATTTTTAAATGCATCCGGTTTAATCATGGTGAATGTACGATTGCTCATAATTTGTTTTCTTAATGTATTAATTTAGCGGTCGCAAATATAAGTGAAAGTCAGGTGCATACAGTCGTTAAAATGGAGTTTTTCTGACAGGCAAACAGCAAAATTTATCTTCGGGTTAATACCTCATTTCTTCAACAATTTATCCAATTCAACAGACTCCTAACACCTTACTGTGCTTACATTTCCCTACCTTCGCAGCCGTTTTATGAAACCTATACAGGAAATATTCCCTTTATTATTACAACCACAAAAGATTGCCATTACAACGCATCAGAAGCCTGATGCAGATGCGATGGGGTCTTCTCTGGCCCTTAAGCATTTCCTGGTGCAGTTAGGGCATTCAGTAACGGTAATTTCTCCTACTAACTGGGCTGGCTGGGTAAACTGGATGCACGGGACAAAAGAAGTGATTGATTATGATAAGGAGAAAGCAAGGGCAGAGGCAGTGTTAGATGCTGCAGATTTGCTTTTTTGTCTTGATTTCAACCATTTTCTTCGCACCAAAAAAATGGCTGAAAAACTTGCAGCACTTACCTGCACCAAAATACTGATTGATCATCATCAGGAACCTGATTCTGTGTCTTTTAATTATGGAATAAGTGACACAGCTAAAAGTTCTACCTGCGAGATGATATATGATTTCATTATTGAATCGGGTAATGCAGATAAAT
>JBARSW010000468.1:0-1997 GCA_049644925.1 Chitinophagaceae bacterium
TATTAATTTATGATGTTTGATCTGTTGCTGAACCAGTTTTCTTTCCAGTCTTTTCTTTTCTGTTATATCAGTCATCGCCCCAATCATGCGGTAGGGGTCACCCTGTTTATCATAAAGGATAAACCCCCTGTCATACACATATTTATAGTTGCCGTCAGCACAACGGAACCGATATTCATACTGCCAGTTTTCTTTTCTCTCCCTATGGCAGATTTCCAAAGTTTTTCGTACACCCTCCTTATCTAAAGGGTGTACAAATTCGTTATGCCAGTGTTCTACATAATTTTGTTGATCTTTTGTATACCCGAACGTAGTAATAATTCCTTCTCCCCACCTGCCTTTATGGGTCCGATGATCCCATTCCCAGATGGTGTCCTGGGTAGCTTTGTTTACAAACTCAAACCGCTCATGGCTTTCCCATAATCTTTCGTCCGCATTTTTTTGTTCGGTAATGTCAAAAGTAATACCGTCTATCCTGGTAAGTTTACCCGTAGCGTCTAATGTGGGAACCATCCTGGCTTCTAACCATTTTAGGGAAGAGCCGGTATTATTTATCCTGAATTCAATCATAACTGGTTTTCCATTGGTTAGCAAAGGATATAACTCTTCAAATTTATGCTTGTCTTCTTCCACAACCAGCTCAATCCATAAATTTGGATTATCCAAAAATTCTTTTTCAGCATATCCATATATTTTTTCATTCCCGGGCGATACATAAAGCATTTTATTATTCACTATATCTTTTGCCCAGAAAGAATCATCAAGGGTATTGTAAATATGCTTTAGCCTTGCTGTAGTTTCCATCAGTTCTTCTTCTGCCTGTTTTCTTTCGGTAATATCCCGTAGCACGGCATAAATTACTTGTTTGCCATTAAGTATGATTGGTGTCAGCATCACATCAACGGGAAATTCAGTTCCATCGATTTTTGTATGTATCCATTCAAATTGATTATAACCCTTCTGCAACGCTTTGGCAATCATTGCTTTTGCCTTTTCAGATGAAAGCCTGCCATCGGGTTGCTTTACGGGTGATAATTCCCAGGGATTCTTATTGAAAACATCCGTGCCGGAAGAAAACCCAAAAATTGAAAAGGCTGACTTATTACAATCAATAAATCTTGTGTCCTGAAGTAACATAATAGGATCAGCAGATTCATTAAACAACCGCCGGAAGGTTTCTTCGCTTTCCCTTATTTTTTCTTCTGTCTTTTTCCTTTCTGTGATATCATTTACTGCCACGCAGAATCCAATCACTTTTCCGTTTGAGTCGCATACCTGGCTTGCATTTGCACTGTACCAGATAATGGCGCCATCCAATTGAGGATAATTGATCTCGTAATAAAAATTGGAGCCGCTAAGTATTTCGCTACGTATATCCCAAAATTGCTGTCGCCTATCAGGGGACATCATCATGATCAGGTTTTTTTTCTCCTGCAGCTCAAAGCCAAATGAAAGCTTTGCGAATTGGTTGACCTTTTTATTGAATGAAATAATATTTCCGTCAATATCAAGTAAATAAAAGCCGGTATTGGTATTATCAAAAATGGTACGAAGGTTCATTTCAGATTGGTGTAGCAATTCTTCAGCAATTTTGCGTTCGGTAATATCCTGAATTGTTCCGATCAATCCTGTAACATTTCCGCTGTCATCAATTATTACCTCACCTAATCCGTGCAGCCATTTGGTTTGCTTATCATTAATTGCTTTGATTCTGTATTCTTTATTAAACGATTTTTGTTTACCAATAACCTCCAAACGGAGGTACTCATCCATTTTTTCTTTATCGTCGGGATGTATAATCTCCAGCCATCCTGCAAGACTCCGGTCGTAGTTTTCATCAATCCCGAATATACTGTTGAGTGTTTCTGATGATTGCCAATATCCTGTTACAAAATTTGTTATATAAGAACCAATTTTTCCGACTCTTTGTGATTCCCGAAGGAAAAATTCTTTTTCTGCTAATTCTTTTTCTGCTTTTTTTTGTTCAGAAATATCTT
>JBARSW010000469.1:0-6235 GCA_049644925.1 Chitinophagaceae bacterium
TATTTAATTGTGCCTGCTGATAAATGCGGTTTTCGTTGGAGAAGAGTTCGGTAGCACCGTTTTTATTGGCGAGCCACATATGACCGAGTCCTGCAGCTACAGAAAATTTATCAGTAACAGCATAACCGACACCGGCCCGTGCAAAATAAAAATTATTATTCTGCAGAAAGTTTGTGCGGCGTATATGAAGATCGGTAATCAGGCTCCAGTGTTTGCTGAGTTTGGCATTGGTATTAATACTCCACCAAAAATGATTTTGATCCTGCACTTCCCTGGCTTGTTGTGCGTTGATATTTACTGATAAAATTGCCAGGGAAAAAAATAGAATAACTGATTTCAACTGTGTAGATATTAATTATAATAAGACCGGGCAAAGGTAAATAATAGAATGAGTTACCTGGTGACCAGAATCAGGAGAATGGCTGATCATACTCCTGATATTTTGTGAAGTTGATTGTTCAAGGCAAATTGCTTCTTATAAATTATTTCAGGCGATATTATTTTTTTAAATACCTGTACAGGAAAGCGCAAAGAAACCCCACTACAATATAAATTACAAACCTTAACAAACGGCCTTTCCAGTTAGTATTATCTCCGAACATAAAGCTGCGTATGAATTTGTAATTTTAAAAAACCTGTTATTAATTGTCTAGTTCTTCAATCGTCTTCTTCGCTGCCGCCAGCCTTATCTGTTTATTCTTCTCCACTAATTTATGCGTAGCCCATTTTTCCAATTTATGATGCAGGGGAACCAGCAAAGCAGCAATACAAACCAATGCCAGCAACATCAGCACTGGTGAATGATGGGTGATACGTTCTAAAAAAGGATGGAGTAATAAATTTAAAAATTCAAACACTAGTAATAAAGCCACAACGCCGAGAAACTGAATGAGTTTTGTATTTGTGATATGTTTTCTGCTGAGCAATAAAAAAGAAATGATGAAAGTGATAATGCCGAGGGCCAGTAAAGCATATTGAATATTTTGTTTTCGTTGCTGTACTTCTTTTATTTTTTCTGCTGCTGCTTCCTGTTGCCGCAAATCTTCTTCAAAGGTCATTAACAATATTTGCTGATTGGTTTTGCTACTGGTTAATGAATCGTTGGCTGTTTTTAAAACTTTTGCATATTTTAATGTACTGTCGCAATTTGTTTTTTCATAGATATCGGCTAATAGTTTTGCTGGCTTACTGCTTAGGTAAAAGAAAGAAGTATTGTTCACCACTGCAATGGCTTTTCTTGCATAAAAGGCACAGGAGTCTGTTTGATTAAATCGCTGATAATGCTCTGCTAACCCATTATACAACATATTGAGATACCTCATATTAGAAGTGCCCTCGTATCCATTGATAGCCATATTAAAATAACTAACAGCAAGCTGGGCGTTACCCATTTTACTTTGTACACCACCCAAGTTTGTAAAAAGATACCCCTTATTATTGTCAATGATTTTTAACCGCACAAAAATTTCATAAGCCCTTTGTGAAAACATCAGCGATGAATCCAAATTATTAGTAGCCAGATAAACAGCCCCTAGGTTGGCGGGTGCCCATGCTTTTATTGTTTCATTTTTCCCCTTATCTGCATGTGCTGTTGATGATAGATAAATAGTAGCTGCCTTATCATATTCCTCCCTGTCTCTGTAAATATGTGCTGTTTGGTTTTCTGCAAAAGCCAATGCAGAGAGACTATTGGTTTTTTCTGCAGTGGCAATAGCTTTATGGTGATATTCGAGAGCCTTAATGCTATTTCCCAGCAGCCGATAACCCTGCCCTAAAAAAGAATAAGCAACCGTCATTTCAATATTACTATTTTCATTTTTTGCTTGGTTTTGTATTTTTAATCCTGTTTTAATACACCATTCTGGATCATTATTAATTTCTGCACCTACAAAGCTTATCATTAAATCAAACTTTTTGTCTTCATTTCTTTCTAGAGCTACTTTTTGAAGTATAGAATCTACATTGGTTTTTTGTGCAAATGCCATTTGCATACTTGCGATAAAAAAAAAGAGGGTTATTAGTTTTTTCATGTTCGGCTACTTTATTTTAATTTTTGGACAAATCTGGAATTTAATTCCGGATTTGTCCAATTCTATTTTTGTAAAATCTGGATTTGCCAGTTACTTTACCCTATTATACTTCTTCAACACATCCATCACCAGCTTATGCGGTAGCCCATATGCTTTATTACCATTTATACCTTCCATCGTTTCTGCAGCTACCATTGCATTAATGATGGCTTCTTCCACCGCCTGCACTGTTCCGTTAAACAATGGATTAATCATGTCATTCGGTAGCGCATCCACTTTTGTAAAATCTTCCCGTTGAAAAGCAGTTGGGTTGGCCGTAGAAAAGGCTATAAAAATATCACCGGAACCATTTTCTCCCCGTCCGCCAACTTTGCCAACACCCAAAGCAATTCTTGCTGCTATTCTTTTTAACTGGTGCGGTAATAAAGGAGCATCTGTTGCCAGCACCACAATGATAGAACCGTCACCCGGCTGATAAGATGGTGGGGCTTTAAATTCATAATTCATGGTGTCTTTCAGTTCCCTGCCGACTGGAACACCGGCAACAGTAAAATTATTTTTACTGCCAAAATTGGATTGTACCAATACACCAATGGTATAAGTGGAGTCTTTAATTTTTATAACCCTTGATGCTGTGCCGGTACCGCCTTTGAAACCCAAACACATCATACCGGTGCCGCCGCCTACATTTCCTTCTTTAATAAAACCACTCTTTGCACTGTCCAATGCTTCGAATGCATTGCTTTCTTTTACATGAAAGCCATAAATATCATTTAAGAAACCATCATAGGTTTCTGCCACCACAGGATAAGTGTACCAGAAATCTTCTTTGTACCAACCTTTTTTTACATACCATTTCAATACTGCGTCTCTTACCGTACCTACGCTATTGGTATTTGTTATCATTACCGGACCTTCCAGAAAACCTGATTCAGTCACCCATGTAGTTCCGGTCATTTCACCATTGCCATTTAATGAATACCAGTTTGCATAAACAGGATTATTGTTTTTGCCTCTTGGTAAAATAGCTGTAACGCCGGTACGTACCGGGCCTTTGCCTCTTATATTTTTTCCGTTGCCGGAGATGATGGTACTATAACCAACCTCAACACCTTTTACATCAGTAATGGCATTGAACTTTCCCGTTATGCCATCAAATGGAATTCCAATATCTCTTGCACGGGGTTTTTGAGCAATGACTTTTGTTTGGATAAACACAGCAAGGAACAACATTAAAAATTTCCAGAAATAATGGGTCCCTGCCTGTCCGGCAGGCAGGCATTTTTTACTAGCGGTGTGTGAGTGGATATGTACTTCCATAAATTATTTATTTCAGGTGATATTCATTTTTAAGTAATTCATTAAGGCGCTGTGCTTTGGCAAGTAGTTTTCTTGCCTCTTTTCGCATTGTTTTATTAAATACCGTCAACATATGAATCCGGTAATTCAGTCTGTATTTTGAATCACTCTCCAGCCGCATGGATGGATTGAAGTCTATGCGGCGTACATTGTTGTCATCGTCCCGCATATCATTTAATACTACTCCGTCAAAAATATTTTCGGCAATATTCCGATAGGTGTCCATAATATTTTCCTCATCCTGCGTACCCCACATAAATGCCCGCACAGATACATCGTACGAAATAATACTGTCACTGATATAGTTTTTACGTATAAGCCGGAGGTTGCCGGCATTTTTCAGTTGCTGCATGGTTCCGTCAACCGGTGTAAAGCGGAAAGCAACACCACGGGTGGCAAAAGAATTATAATAATACAGGTCATTGCTTTGCTGAAGTGCATCCGGGCTGTTTAATATAGTACTGAATGAATCAAGCAGCAAGGCTCTTTCATTTCTTAGTTGAACAATGGAGGTAAGCCGGGTGATATCCGCATCCAGGTCGCTGGCCATGGATCTTATATATTTTTTTTCCCGCTGATGTTCTATCATATGTTCCCGTTGGTTCTCTGCCAGAAATCCGCAGAACACAGCGAGAAACAACATTAAAAATTCCCAGAAATAATGTGTCCATTTTTTTCTTGGGGTGTGGGTGTGTGCATGTACTTCCATAATGGCTATTTAATATTATATTCCTTCTTTAAAAAAAGCATAATTCCAACCGCCCTTTCCTTTAGCCGGTTCAGGCGAACAACATTTAGCCTGTCACTGCCTTTTAGCTGGTGAACGGCATATATAAAGTCGAGAATGAATTCTTTGGTTGTTGTTCGAAGTGCCGGATTACCGGCAGGAGGAGATATTGTTTCCCCGTCAACCATCGTTTCAAGAATATTCGGATCCAAAAGCTTACCTGTCAGGGTCCTGATATCAGCAATTTCACCCTCTTGCCGGGATTGTGTCAGCAAAATTCTTTCGGTGGCCTGGTTGTATGCCATGATACTGTCTGATACCTGTTGATTTTTTATGAGCCGGAGACCGCCCGAGTTTATTAATTGCTTTATCGTTCCGTCAGCTGGCGTGAAAATCGGACTCCTGGTTAACTGGCGTCCCAAAAAATAAATTCTCGTCCCGTATTGATCGGGATCGGAGGAGTTCAGATACCGGATGAGTGAATCGTACTCTTTTATTTTTTGTTCCTTGCTTTTCAGATGGCGGTCAATAAATAATGTATCAGATTTAAGGTCTTCCACAAATGACCGGATATATTTTTTTTCCCGGTCTCTTTCAATCTTGTGTTCCAACTGGTATTCTGCCAAAAACCCGCAGAACACAGCGAGAAACAACATTAAAAATTCCCAGAAATAATGTGTCCATTTTTTGCGGGCAGTGTGGGCATGGTGGTGTACTTCCATAAATTTATTTTTTAGTCAAACCTGTATTCTTTTTTAATTAGTTCAATAAGCCCTTTTGCCCGGTTTTGAAGGGCAATAGCATTACGGATATAAAACTTAATGGTAGTGGAGTAGTAATGATAGTTCAGCGATACGGAGTTAATATCCTTTACATCAGCAGAAAGCAGAGATGGCTTTACCAAAGGTTTGCTGATAGTTGTTCTTCGGCCACCCAAACCACTAATAGCGATAATTTTTATATTCATCGTCATTTGCTGAAAAACATAACTGTCAAACAACCGGGTATTTCCTTTGTGAATTTCATCCATTTTCAAACGCAGCAGGTCTATTTGATTGGCCAGCCACTGAAAGGATGTATAATAGGTGCCGATACTATCCAGCAATTCTTTGTCTTTTATATACCGGAGTAAGCCTGCACTCTTTAGCTGGTCGAAAGATTTTGAGTTTGTATAGTAATAACCAAGATTGGCAGTAACAGTTCTGGCGGCAAAATAAATCTCGGTGGTATTTGTAATATCCGAGTGTAACAACTCCACCAGTGAATCGGCCATCTTAGCACCATAACTATTGCGGTCTGTAACCGAATCAAAAAGAATGATATCTGATTGCAGGTCGGATAACATGGAGTTCAACTGTGTCTTCACTTCTTTTTTGTGAAGAATACCTTCCCGGGTGTTTTCAGCATAAAATCCCAATGAAACAGCGAGGAACAACATTAAAAATTCCCAGAAATAATGGGTCCATTTTTTGCGAGGAGTGTGGGTATGGGCATGTACTTCCATTTGCTCAGTTGGTGTTTGTTGATAAATATTTATTGTAGAATCTGACGTTGTTATCTCAGGAGCTGCTTCAGTTGGTGTAACTGAAAGTGCAGCCGGGTATGTATTATTACCGACTTCTTTTTTCCGTTTCTTCTTTTTTTGTTTTTCTTTTTTGCCCATATACACCAGTTATCAATTTTTTAGCATTGGTTGCCATTTTTTATAAGTAGCACTGCGCCACAACCATTCCAGCGGACCATAATTAAAATATCTGAGCCAGATAGTACTAAGGATTACCTGCATTATAAAAACACCAATGCCAAAAAGCGTATAATAGACCGGGCCGATTTTCATCATAAATCCAAGACCTGCACCCAGGAAAACAAAATTGCCAATTAACGATTGCATGATATAATTACTAAAGGCCATTTTACCAACCGGTGCCAGAACGGATAATATTTTTTTACCTGTATTAGCCTGGAAACAAAGCATGAATACTCCAACATATGCCATTGCCAATGGCACCACTCCCAGTGCATAGAAAATAGTCTGGTAAAGTCCATTTGTTTTAAGCATAAAATAATCCTGGTTGTGCCATGTCATGTATTGTGCCAGGAAATAATTAGCGGGTAATCC
>JBARSW010000470.1:0-1937 GCA_049644925.1 Chitinophagaceae bacterium
TTCGGTCAAAGTCAATAAGGTCTTCTGCATTGTAAGAGTTGTTAAGGGATAACATAGGTACCAGGTGTTGTACCGTTACAAAGTCTTTCGTTAATCCCTTTGCCACCCGTTGGGTAGGAGAATCGGGAGTGATAGCATCCGGGTTTTCTTGTTCAAACTTTTCCAATGCTTTAAAAAGCTGGTCGTATTCAAAGTCGGCAATAAGCGGATCGTTTAATATATAATACCGGTATTCATGAAAACGAAGCACATCCCTTAGCGATTCAATAGCAATAGATGTTAATGATTCAGAAGAAAGTTTCTTAACCAGTTCATTGGTAAGTGTTTGTAATTCTGTAGTAGCTTCTCTGGTGTACATAAAAGATATGTTGTGGTAAAGTTACTGCCAGACTGAATTCAATTATCAGGGAAGATAGTTTAGAAAATTAATGTGTCGTAAGTACATATTTATTATCTTCGAAGAACGATTAGCAAATTAAAGACAATCTAACTTTGTTTTTAATTACTTTATAAAGTATTAAAAGGGCCGTTATGAAAAAAATTCTTCTGCTGATATTCAGCATTTCCTTATTTGCATTTACTGCAGGGGCACAACTGCTTAGCGTTGTACCTGAATTTCCAAAGGACAATGATAACATTATAATTACGATGGATGCAACCAAAGGCAACCTGGGATTAAATAACTATTCACCCGTTTCAGATGTTTATGTTCATACAGGTGTAATTACCAGTTTGAGTACTTCTAATACAGATTGGCGATATTCAAAATTTACCTGGGCCACTACACCTGTTGCTGCTCAGGCCACATCATTGGGCGGAAATAAATGGCAATATTCTATTACCAATATCAGGTCATTTTATGCTGTGCCCGCAGGTGAAACGATATTAAAAATTGCCATCATTTTCAGAAATGGTGCCGGTACTTCTGCACAACGAAATGCAGATGCTTCAGATATGTTTATTCCTGTTTATGACAATACAATTGCAACTAAGTTTACGGTACCATTTTTCCAACCAACATTTACCCGTATCCCAGAACCAATTTCAAAATCTGTTGGCGATAATATATCCCTGACAGCAGTGGCAAATATTTCTTCCACCATGAAATTATTTCTGAATGGTACTGAAATACAAACGGCAAGTGCTGTAACTACCATTTCTGCCAATCCAACAATAACTACTGCAGGTACTCAAACAATAAGGGTAGATGCCATTGACGGTGCTACTACCAAATCAGAATCTTTTAGCTTCTTTGTAGGCAGTGCAGTCAATGTGGCACCATTACCTGCAGGAGTAAAGGATGGTATTAATTATGAAGCCGGAAATACATCGGTAGTACTGGTACTTTATGCTCCCGGCAAAAACCGGGTATCGGTGATCGGAGATTTTCCGGGCAGTAACTGGGTTGAACAGAATAACTATGTGATGAATAAAACACCGGATGGAAATTACTGGTGGTTAAGAATTACCGGGTTAACTGCAGGTACCGAATATTCATTTCAATATTTAGTGGATGGTACCTTAAAAGTAGGAGAGCCGTATGCTGAAAAAATTTTGGACCCTTCGAATGATGTTTATATCAGCGCCACAACTTATCCGGGATTAAAAGCCTATCCAACTGGTCTTACAACGGGTATTGTAAGCATATTGCAAACAAACGCACCTGCCTATAACTGGGCGGTAAATAATTTTACAAGGCCAGATAAGAGAAACCTGGTTATTTATGAATTATTGCTAAGAGATTTTGTATTGGCACATGACTGGAAAACATTAAAAGATACATTGAGCTATCTGAAAACACTGGGAGTAAATGCCATAGAAATAATGCCTTTTAACGAATTTGATGGAAATGAAAGCTGGGGTTACAATCCTTCCTATTTTTTGGCACCCGATAAATACTATGGCACCAAAAATTCATTAAAAGAATTTATAGATAC
>JBARSW010000471.1:0-8001 GCA_049644925.1 Chitinophagaceae bacterium
GCAGGCAAGAAAAAGTAAAATAAAAAAATATATAAAATGAGATTTTCGCATCAGTGTATTTTTAAGAGAAATAAAGCTACATAAAACCTGCCATTTCGGGTGCAGGGGATAATTGTGGAAATTCACCGGCAGATGAGTAACTTGCCAGCTTAAAAAAATATAATGCATAGAAAGATTTTTGCTCATATCTTTTCAACCATTTTTTTTGTTTTAATTGCTGAAACAGCTTTCTCCCAGTTGTCAGTAAAGAACAAACTAAAATCTCCCGAAGAATTCCTGGGATATAAAATTGGCAGCCGCTTTACTCCTCATTGGAAAGTGATTGAATATTTTCAGCATGTTGCAACAAATGCATCTGCTAATGTAAAAATGGAAAAGTATGGTGAAACCATTGAAGGAAGACCCTTGATAATGTCTTATGTATCTTCTTCAAATAATATTGCAAATCTTGAAAATATCCGGAAGAATAATTTACGATTGGCATATTCTCTTAAAGATAAAATAGCGGCTGACGAAAATGCTCCGGCCATTGTATGGTTAAGTTATAATGTGCATGGCAATGAGGCATCAAGTTCTGAAGCTGCTATGCTAACATTATTTGCTTTGGTTGATCTATCTAATTTGAAGACAAAAGAATGGCTTCAGCATACTGTTGTTATTATTGACCCCTGCCTGAATCCTGATGGAAGGGACCGTTATATAAACTGGTTTAATAGTATAGCGGGAAAAAACTTCAATCCACATGCTATTGCAAGAGAGCATAACGAGCCATGGCCAGGTGGCAGAACCAATCATTATAATTTTGATCTGAACCGTGACTGGGTCTGGCAGACACAGTCAGAAAGCAGGCAACGGATGAAAATGTATAATCAATGGTTACCGCAGGTTCATGTGGACTATCATGAGCAGGGCTATAATGAACCTTATTATTTTGCACCGGCATCAGAACCTTTTCATGAAGTTATTACAAAATGGCAACGAGAGTTTCAAAATACCATTGGTAAAAATCATGCAAAATATTTTGATGAAAACAGCTGGCTCTATTTCACCAAAGAAAGATTTGATTTATTCTATCCTGGATATGGAGATACATATCCAACATTTAAAGGGGCAATTGGAATGACTTATGAACAAGGAGGAATAAGGGCAGGACTTGGAATTATAGATAAAGATGGTGATACACTTACACTGACTGACAGGGCGATGCATCATTTTACAACAGCATTAAGCACCATTGAAATCGCCTCTTCAAATGCTTCAAAACTGGTAAAAGAGTTCAGGAAATATTTCAATGATATTATGGTAAATGGATCGGGGGAATATAAAACATTTGTAATAAAAAGTAGTCCTGAAAATTTTGAAAGGGAAGAGTCTTTGCGGGAATTGCTTAAGAAAAATGACATACAATTTGAAACGGCAATAGGCAGCACCAGGGGAACGGTGGATGGATTGAGTTATCAATCAGGGAAAAATGATTTCACTACCATTGATAAAGGCGATATGTTGATTTCCACTCAACAGCCCAATGGGGCTTTAGCAAGAGTTTTGTTTGAACCCCATAGTCATTTCTCCGATTCTGCAACATATGATATTACTGCATGGTCCATTCCTTATGCTTATGGAGTAAAGGCTTTTGCCTCAAAGAATAAATTGAATTATGGAATCGCTTCAGACCCACTTATTTCAGTAACTAATCCTGAAACCAATTATGGGTATGTATTTCCGTGGAAAGGAATTCAGTCAGTAAAAACTGCCAGTCAACTGTTGCAGCAGGGAATTTTGTTACGATTTGCCGAACAGCCTTTTGAAATCAATGGAACAAAATTTGATAGAGGAACAATTATTGTTCTAAAAACAGCTAACAAATCTTTTGGTAATGATTTATGGAAAATTGTACGGAAGGTAGCTGATCAGAATAATACACAGCTTTTCCCTGTAAGTACAGGCTTTGTTGATATAGGTTTCGATTTGGGAAGCAGCAAAGTACATACGCTGAGGCCCCCCCGGATTGTTTTGATAACCGGTGAAGGAATTGGAAGTAGCGCTGCAGGTGAGATCTGGCATTTCTTTGACCAGGAGTTGAATTATCCTGTCTCTTTGGTCAATGCAAATGATATTGGCAAGTTAGATTGGAGCAAGACCGATGTGTTGATTATGCCGGCTGGTAACTATCGCTTTCTAAGTGATAAAACGGCTGTTGATAATTTCAAATCCTGGATAAATATAGGAGGTAGGGTGGTTGCTTTGGAAAACGCTGTAGTTCAGTTGTCGAAAACGGATTTTGGTATTAAAATCAGGAAATTTGATTTGGGCGATAAAAAGAACGATAGCCCAGGATATGAAGCATTGAAAAAATTTGAGGAAAGGGAAAGAGATGCATTAACCGAAACGACTTCCGGGTCTATTTTCCGGGTTGAAATGGATAACACTCATCCACTGGCATTTGGTTATTCTTCCCTTTATTACACATTGAAACAAGATGATATTGTATATGATTTTTTTAATAAAGGTGGCTGGAATGTTGGCGTAATTAAAAAGGATAACCAGGTTGCCGGATTTGTCGGTTCCCGGTTAAAAGACAAATTAAAAGATGGATTACTTTTTGGCGTGGAAGAAATGGGACAGGGTTCTGTAGTTTACCTGACAGACAATTTACTATTCAGAAATTTTTGGGAAAATGGCAAGCTGATGTTTTGTAATGCAGTTTTCCTGGTAGGCCAATAGAAGGCTACAACTTTTTATGTTTATCAATGGAATTTAGAATTGCTGAAACAAAAATTGAAACTGGAAAAGCATCATACAATCATGCCAAATCGATGAATTCCGGGAATTACGCCTTTGGAAAATTTATTATTAACTCATTTTGTGTCTATTTGTTTTCTTTCTTAATAATATTACAAACATAATTTATTCCGATATGGAATCTGATCAATGTGTTTTTTCTACTATTGAGTCTGAAATAAGATTTACTATCTACAACACTTCTCCACCTGTTGGTCAGATATTTTCTGCATGAACAGGTTTGTCAACCGGGTTGACAGGATACCTGCATATTTGTTTTTTGAAAATGTGGGCAATAATAGTTTCCGGCCAGATCTTTCTATTCAATTTAAAATATTTAATCACTTATAATCAAATAACAACATGGAAAAACAGGAAATTATCAGATGGGGCCTCATTGTGGGTATCCCATTATTCATTTTACTTTTTTACAAATTTATTCTTCGTGTCTTTTTCGGTTTGGTAATTGTACCGGAAGACAGGATTGGGTTGGTAACTAAAAAATTTGTACTGTTTGGCAAACAAGAATTACCGGAAGGCCGAATTATTGCAACAAACGGGGAAGCAGGTTTCCAGGCACAAACATTGGCTCCGGGTGTTTACTTCTGGAAATGGATTTGGCAGTATTCTATAACATTTCAGCCATTCATTATTATACCCACTGGTAAAATTGGATTGGTGCTTGCCAGAGATGGAGCTGAGCTGGAAACGGGTCGTATACTTGGACGCAAAGTGGACTCTGATTCTTACCAGGATGCAGTAGCTTTTCTGGCTAATGGTGGTCGTAAAGGACGTCAAACAGCAATCATTGCCCCGGGTTCTTATCGAATCAACACTTATTTATTTGAATTGGAGTTGACAGACATGACCATGATACCAGATAATGCAGTTGGTGTTGTAACAACTGCAGAAGGCAAACCATTAGAAGAAGGACAGATTGCCGGCAGGGTCATTGAAGGACATAATAAGTTTCAGGATGCAGATTTGTTTTTGCAGAGTGAAGGTTACAAAGGGTTGCAGGAACAAGTTATTTTAGCTGGCTCTTATTTCTTAAACCCCTGGTTTGCCAAATTAGAAATGGTTAAAATGACTGAGATTGCCATAGGACATGTAGGCGTTGTAATATCCTTTGTTGGGGAAGAGGGAAAAGATCTGAGTGGGGTAGAATTTAAGCATGGAAATATTGTGGCAAAGGGTTCCAAAGGTGTATGGGCCGAACCACTTGGCCCGGGCAAATATCCAATCAACCCTTATATAATGAAGGTAGAACTGGTTCCTACTACTAACCTTGTTTTAAACTGGGCAAGTGCAAGAAGTGAATCACATCAATTGGATAAAAATCTTTCTACTATTACTGTTCGTAGTAAGGATGGTTTCCCTTTCAATCTTGACGTGTCGCAAATTATTCATATACCAACAACAGAAGCACCAAAAGTAATTGCCCGTTTTGGTAATATGAATAACCTTGTGAGCCAGGTACTGGAACCCACTATTGGTAACTATTTCCGTAACAGTGCACAGGATAGTGATGTGATTGCTTTTCTCGGTACAAGAAAAGAAAGACAACAATCTGCCAAAGATCATATTGGCAAAGTGCTTGAACAATATAATGTATATGGGGTAGATACTTTGATTGGTGATATTGTTCCCCCTGAGAGCCTGATGAAAACATTGACCGACCGGAAATTGGCTGAAGAACAAAAAATAACTTACGATACGGAGAAGAAGGCACAGGAAACAAGACAATCACTGGAAAAAGAAACGGCTATTGCAGAAATGCAGAAAGAAATTGTTAAAGCAGACCAGGGTGTATTGATTGCAGAACGTATCGCCGATGCATCAGTGAAAAAAGCAACCGGTGAGGCAAATAGTGTACGATTGCAATCTACTGCAGAGGGTGACCGGTTAAAATTATTAGCCAGTGGTGAGGCTGAGAAAACAAGGCTTTTAGCAAAAGCAGATTCCGAAAAAATTGAATTACTGGCAAAAGCCGAGGCAGAAAGGATTTCATTAACCGGTAATGCAGAAGCAGAAAAAATTCTTGCTATTGGTAAGTCGAATGCTGAATCTTATAAATTATCAGTAGAAGCAATGGGTGGAGATAACTTTACACAATTAAAAGTGATAGAATCCATCGCCAATCAAAATGTTAAAATAATGCCTGATGTGTTAATTGGCGGAGGTGGTGATAATGCAAACGGAGGTATAAGTGGTTTACTGGGATTGCAAATATTGGAGCAATTGGGTAAAAAAGTGAATGTAAAAGGAGAGGATAAGAAAAATTAGTTCTTGCATAGTTATATCAGAGCCGGGGTTCAAAAATCCCGGCTTTTTTTCTTTATAAACGGCAAAATCACTTTCCTAATTAAACTTATATTCGCTTAATATAATTAAGTATGAGAAGATTACTTGCTTTAATGATGTTTTTGTTTTTCTTAGTGATGCTGCCAAAGAATTTTCTATTGGCTCAAACTCCCCAAAACTGGTCCTCATCAGATATGTACCTTGCTTTGCGAAAATTAAATGTACTGGGTTCGGTATTATATGTTGCGGCTCATCCTGATGACGAGAATACCCGGTTGATTACTTATTTATCCAAAGATAAAATGTTTCGAACGGGTTACCTGTCAATGACAAGAGGAGATGGCGGACAAAACCTGATTGGTGAAGAACAAGGCATCGAATTAGGATTGATAAGAACACAGGAATTACTTTCTGCAAGAAGAGTTGATGGAGGCGAACAATTTTTTACCAGGGCTTTTGATTTCGGATACTCCAAAACTCCACAGGAAACATTAAATAAATGGGATAAGGAAAAAATACTGAGTGATGTTGTTTGGGTAATAAGAAAGTTTCAGCCGGATGTTATTATTACAAGATTTCCAACAACAGGGGAGGGAGGTCATGGACATCATACAGCATCTGCAATTTTAGCGAATGAAGCTTATAATGCAGCAGCTGACCCAAATCGCTTTCCGGAGCAATTAAAGTATGTATCCGTTTGGCAGGCAAAAAGGTTGTTATGGAATACTTTCAATTTTGGAGGAAACAATACTACAAGTAGTGATCAGTTTAAAGTAGATGTTGGTGGTTATAATCCTTTACTGGGAAAAAGTTATGGTGAAATTGCAGCGATTAGCAGAAGTAATCATAAAAGCCAGGGCTTTGGTTCCGCAGGTTCAAGAGGAGAGGCATTTGAGTTTTTCAGAACAACAAAAGGAGATCCGCCAGTAAATGATTTAATGGATGGAGTGGAAATGAATTGGAAAAAGTTAACCGGTAGTGAAGCGATTGAAAGCATCATTAATAATATTACTGCATCTTTTGATTTATTACACCCTGAAAAATCGGTTGAGTCATTGGTGAAATTATATAAAGCAATACGCAATTTGCAGGATGGTTACTGGAAAACACAAAAACTTTCAGAAGTAAACCAACTAATTGCCCAATGCAGCGGCTTGTTCTTAGATGCGACAACAACTGAACAGTTCGCCATTCAAACAGATTCACTGCGAATCAATTTTTCTTTTAATAACCGTTTAGGAACCGATGCCGTTCTTCAAAAAGTGCAGGTAGATAATTTTGATTCCAGTTTTTCAAAGCCATTGGAAAAGAATAAGAATGTAAATTTTCAGAAAATAATTTTTATTCCGTCAACAAAAGAAGTAACACAACCTTATTGGCTGAAAAATGAAATGGCCGAAGGTTATTATAATGTTGATGACCAAATGCAGATAGGTCAGGCAGATGCAGACCCGGCATTTAATGCAATAATTAAGGTTAAAATATTTGGTGAGACATTTACATTTACCAAACCTGTCAGGTATAAATTTACTGACCCTGTGAAAGGAGAGATTTACTGGCCGCTGGTGGTAATGCCACCTGTTGAATTTAATTTTGTTAATGAAAATAATCTTTCCATTAGAGATTCTGTTGCAAGAGCTCAGCTTCATTTTATACCGAAACGAAATGATTCAACATTATATAAAGTATCGTTTAAGTATTCAGACAATTGGTATGCCGAAAGAAGTGTCTTTAATTATGGCACCTGGAAGAATAATGAAAATTATGTTTCACCAAATTTCAAACCGAGAACGAAAGGAATGAGTTTGAAAGAAACTATTTCTATTGATGTGCTAAAAGGGAAATTGCCAATTTATGCCGGAGAAAGAAAGTCTGTTTCTTATGATCATATCCCCTTGCAAGTTTATTTTAAAGCAGCAAAAACGGAACTTATACAAATAGATCTGAAAATATTTGGTAAAAAAATCGGCTATATAGTTGGGGCTGGCGACAAAGTGCCCGAGGCACTGGATCAGATGGGTTATGAAGTTGTTTTATTAACTGACAAAGAACTTTCAAAAAATAATTTAAATCAGTTTGATGCAATTATTACCGGTGTAAGAGCCTATAATACCCATGTCTGGATGAATAAGCATTACGATAAACTGATGAAGTACGTAAATGAAGGCGGAAATCTTATTGTTCAATATAATACGAGTAACCAGATTGGCCCGGTAAGAGCTAAAATTGGTCCTTATAATTTTAATATTACCCGGTCAAGGGTTACTGATGAGAATGCCCCGGTTACATTATTAAAGCCAGAACACCCGGTATTTAATTTTCCAAATAAAATTACTGCGGATGATTTTAATGGATGGATACAGGAAAGAAGTGTATACCATGCCACAGATACATCCGGTAAATTTGAAAAATTAATTGCTATGGCCGACCCAGGTGAAAAATCTGATGACGGTAGTTTGTTAGTAGCAAAATATGGCAAAGGTTGGTTTACTTATACAGGGATTGTTTTCTTCAGAGAGTTGCCGGCTGGTGTACCGGGAGCTTTCAGACTGTTGGCAAATATTATTGCGCTAAATAAGAAAAAAGGATTTTAAAAGCAACCTCTAAATCTCCCCCTTTAAAGGGAGACTTACGGGGCCCCCTATAAATTGAAGATTACTTATTATGAGTGAAGAAAGAAAACCAAGCATACGAAGAGGGGAGATTGCTTTTATTTTTGCTATTATTCTTGGCCTTGCACTTGGAATAATGATCAAGAAAGTAAAAATCGGGATATTGATTGGTTTGGTATTGGGGATTCTCATACTTTTTACCGGGTGGCTTAGAACCAAAAGGAAATAGAAAAATGGAACAACCAGATAATGATAAAGCACCATTGTTTAAAAGCTGGAAAGGCTGGTATATTTTTGTAATCAT
>JBARSW010000472.1:0-1711 GCA_049644925.1 Chitinophagaceae bacterium
ATATTTAGGGTGAGCAGTAATATCAATATCCTTATATTCAACAGTACAAGGTGGAACATCTATCTGAATATATCCACCAGCTTGAAAATCAAGATGCTCTCCCTCAGGAAGTCGGACAATAAATTCTTTTATGTAGGTTGCTACGTTATAATTTGAAATAACTTCACATTCCCATTTTTTAATACCAAAAATTTCTTCGGGAATACAAATTTTCATATCCTGACGAACCTTAACCTGACAAGCAAGCCTCATTCCTTCAGCGGCTTCCTTTCTTGTAAGATGGTTCATTTCCGTAGGAAGAACGTCTCCGCCACCTTCATATACATGGCATTCACACATGGCACAAGTTCCACCACCTCCGCAAGCGGAAGGAAGAAAAATGTTCTGATCGCCCAGACTTGATAAAAGAGAAGAACCTGGTTGAGCCAGAATAGGGTGTTCTTCATCACCGTTTATAATTATCTTTACTTCTCCTTGTGGAACAAGTTTTTTCCTGGCATAAATCAATAAATATGACAACCCAAGTATAACTAAAGAAAATACAATGAGAGATAAAACTACAAACATTGATATAAATTTAAATTATTTAAATGCAGCAGGGTCAATTCCCATCAAACCCATAAACGCTATACCCATTAAACCAGTAAGGAAAAAAGCCATACCTAATCCTCTCAGGCCGGGTGGCACATTGGAATACTCCAGTTTTTCTCTTATGCCGGCAATGGCCACAATAGCTAATGCCCATCCTATTCCTCCACCTAAACCAAAGGATAATGATTGTGCAAAATTATACTCTTTTGTAATCATAAATAGTGACCCACCCAATATGGCACAGTTTACTGTAATAAGTGGAAGGAAAATACCAAGAGAATTATAAAGAGACGGTGAAAACTTTTCAACTACCATTTCAACTAATTGAACCAACGCGGCTATAGTAGAAATAAAAATGATAAATCTCAAAAAGGTAAGGTCCATGCCAAAAATACCAGCCTCGCCAAGTACATAAGAGTCAATCAGCCAGTTAACAGGCACAGTTATTGCCTGTACAAAAACGACGGCCACTCCTAAACCCAAAGCGGTTTTTACACTTTTTGATACTGCAAGAAATGAGCACATTCCAAGAAAGTAGGATAGGGCAAGATTTTCTATAAAAGCAGACTTAATAAATATATTTATAATATCACTCATGATGAAGGCTTTCAATTAATTAAGAAATATCGACTAATTTAGGATTTCGGGACCTTTGTATCCAGATGATAATGGCAACGATAAACATGGCTGCAGGCGAAAGAATCAAAAGATTGTTAGGAGCGTACCAGGACAACCACGATATTTCAGTTGTGTTTAAAGCATATTCTGATGTAGGTCCTAAAATTTTATAATCCATTAAAGAACCTTTACCAAACAATTCCCTAACAACGGCAATAATGATAAGTATTATTGAATAGCCTATTCCATTACCAATTCCATCAAGAAATGACTTCCATGGTTTATTGGCCATTGCAAAGGCTTCCAAACGACCCATCAAAATACAATTGGTTATGATAAGACCAATAAAAACTGATAAATCCTTCCAAATTGGATAATTTACAGCCTTTAATACCAACTCAACAACTGTGACCAGAAATGCTATGATAACCAACTGGACAATCATTCTGATTGATTTAGGAATATAATTTCTGAGCATGGCTGTAAATAAATTGGAGAACGC
>JBARSW010000473.1:0-1700 GCA_049644925.1 Chitinophagaceae bacterium
CAGCAGAGCAGGTACACAATTTGGAAATTGAAGTAAACAACATACTTGACATTGGAACCGGTACGGGGCTATTATCATTAATGCTGGCGCAAAATTGTAATGCAATAATTGATGCAATAGAAATTGATAAGCAGACAGCAACACAGGCAAATGAGAATGTACAAGTCTCCCCTTTCAGCGAAAAAATTAAGATTCACTTTGCCGATGTCCACCAATTCGGATTTGAAAAGAAATATGATATCATCATCAGTAATCCCCCTTTTTATGAAAAAGAATTAAAAAGTGAACATAAAAAAAAGAACATTGCTCATCATAATGAAGGGCTCTTACTTAAAGATTTGTTACCTATTATTCATAAACAGCTGCAGCCGGATGGAAGTTTTTACCTGCTGCTTCCATTTAAAAGAAACGAAGAAATCAGGAACCTGCTTGTTCAACATGAATTTGCTATATGGAAAATGACTTTTGTCCGTCAGACAGCAAAACATGATTATTTCAGAATTATGGTGGCTGGAGGAATAAAAGCTGATAATATCGTTGAAACAATAATTGATGAAATAACAATCAGAGATGAAGAAGAAAACTACACATCCGCTTTTACCAATTTATTGAGAGATTATTACCTGTATTTATAATTAAAAAAACAAACCATATAGTCCAGATTGTTGCACCAGTATATCTATTGGAATAACAGAACTTTAAACCCTAAACTTTTCCTGATGCATATTCTTTTAAATAATCGAATCTTTTTGTCAGCACCCCTTTTTTTGCGATCGTTGCAGCTTCAATAATAGCAGAACTATTTCCCAACAGGTCTTCCAGCACATGTTTTATCAATTGCTCCCCAAAATAACGGCTGGCATCCCGTGGAAGCTCATTAGGCAGGTTGCTGACAGCCATCACATCAATTGACCCCTGAATATATGGAGCTGTTTTTTCCAGAGTGATTTTATCTACCCCATAAATCGGGTTTTCGATAGATTGATCACCTAGATTAATTGGCACAGAGCCGTTGGTATCATCAGTAATATCGGCAATAGTCTGAATGATAAAATTGCCTGATTTCGCATCTTCTTTCTGAAATAAACGGGGAAAATTTTTATCCCAGTACACCCCATTCATCAAAATATCTGTCTGCAAAGTATAAGGTAAAAATTTACATTCATACTCCTCCGGATGCAGATGAAAATGCTCCCGGCTGTATTTACCGGTAATTGTATGCTGGTAAAGGTCACTGCCTTTTAACTGGGTATATACAGGATACGAAAAACGCCTCGTCATATAATCATCCGGCTCCACTTCATGAATTCCCATCAGGTTCATTACCTCCAATATACCATGAGCAACCCGGCCAGAACCAGTTACGGCTATCTTAACATTTGGCAACCGAAGTCCAAAATAATTATGAATCAACTCTCTGAAACTACGCTGTTTATAAACTCTATCCAAAGCAAATAAACCGATTCTGTTCCCATAAGCCATCATACCATTATGGGCACCAACCACACCGGCAAAAAAGCCAAAACCAATAATACGTTGGCCATCCTCATGTTCCAGGCATTCATAATCAATGAGTGTTATCCCTTTTTCCAGAACGGCACTGAGTAATGGTTGATTATGTGGTTGCTTCTTCTTAGTATGCGAAAAGAAAAGATAGGTTTTGCCGGGCATTAATTGAGCAACGGGTACTTCTTTAATAC
>JBARSW010000474.1:0-27590 GCA_049644925.1 Chitinophagaceae bacterium
TACTTGTTCTTTTTCTTTTTCCATATGTCGAAAGCTTCATCAATCACCAGGAAACCCATCTCATCGCACAAATCGAGCATGGCCGATGCTGGCGGGTTGTGAGAAAAACGGATGGCATTGAAACCCATTTCTTTTAAGATTTTAAGTTGCCGCTTTGTTGCGTCTTTATTAAATGCGGCTCCTAATGCACCAAGGTCGTGATGTATGCAAACACCTTTTATTTTCAGAGGGTGATTGTTAAGGAAGAAACCTTTTTGTGCATCAAAGTAAAAAGAACGGATGCCGAAGGAAGTTGATACTTCATCTAATAGTTTTCCCTTCTGAAATATACTGGTTTTTAAAGTGTACAAATTGGGGCTATTGACAGACCATAATAAGGGCTTGTCAATTACAATTTTCTTTACTAGTGCTGAGCCTTCGAAATAAAGATTGAATTCAACAGGGTTTAATTTTTTAACTAACTGGCCTTTATTATTATACACTCCATATACAACTGAAATGGCCTGATTTTTTTTATGAACAGTATTCAGCACCGTTGTTATTTCTAAAGTAGCAGAAACTTTGTCTGCAACAGGTGTGGTAATAAAAGTTCCGCTTTCGGAAATAAAGATATTATTGTAGGCTACAAGTTTTACATCCCTGTAAATACCACTGCCTGTGTACCACCGGCTATCTGGCTGCTGGCTGTTATCCACCTTAACAGCTATTACATTTGGTTTATCGAAAAAAAGATATGGTGTTAAGTCGTAGGAAAAATTAATATAACCGTAAGGCCGTTTGCCCAAATAATTTCCATTAATCCAGACTTCACTGTTTTTGTACACTCCGTCAAATTCAATACTTACATTTTTATTTTTTGCTGAGGCGGGAACAGTAAATGTTTTGCGGTACCAGCCAATGCCGCCGGGTAAAGAACCACCCTGGTTGGTAGCAGGTGCATCTTTTATAAAGTCGCTTTCAATGCTCCAGTCGTGCGGAAGATTTAAACTTCTCCATGATGCATCGTTAAACTTTTCATTACTTGCAGTACTGTCGTTGCCCAAATAAAATTTCCAGCCTGTATTAAAATTTATAACAAACCGAACCTGTGCTTGTATAACATTTAATGATAAAACACAGGCAACCAGAAAAAATTTAATTGCCCCTTTTACCATAAATGATGAACTGATGATTTAATATACTTTTCATATATATGCTGAACTGCCTGTAATTGTTCTGCCGTAAAATCAGGAACGCTTAATGCACTGACATTTGAATCGACCTGTGCAATACCTGATGCCCCGGGAATAATACAACTTACTGCATCAAACTGTAATATCCATTTTAATGCAATTGGTGCCAGATTAGTTTGTCCTGGAAAAATTTGTTTTAATTCTTCCACTGCTGCAAGCCCAGTTTCATAATCAATTCCGGAAAATGTTTCTCCTTTGTCAAAGGCCTCACCTTTCCTGTTAAAATTCCGATGATCTCCCTTATCAAAAGCAGAATCAGGCGAGAACTTTCCGGTAAGTAAGCCACTGGCTAATGGCACCCTTACAATTACACCAATATTTCTTTTTTGCGCTTCGCTAAAAAACAACTGCGAAGGTCGCTGGCGAAAAATGTTAAAAATAATCTGTACCGTGGTTACATTTTCGTATTCAATAGCTTTCAACGCTTCTTCCACTTTCTCTACACTTACACCAAGGTTCAGGATTTTCCCTTCCTTCTTCATTGTATCGAATAAACCAAAGATTTCAGGTCGGTAATAAACTTCAATAGGTGGACAATGTAATTGAATCAAATCAATACAATCAACTTGTAAACGACGCAAACTGTCTTCTACATACTTTCGCAGCGTCTCAGTTGTATACCCGTTATTAATATGTGGCTGTAATTGTCTTCCACATTTTGTTGCCACATAAATTCTTTCCTTTCTCTTTTTCAGAAACCTGCCGATGGCTTTCTCGCTTTCCCCGTCACTATATACATCTGCAGTATCAATAAAATTAACTCCGGCATCAACAGCCCTGGATAAAATTTCGTTTGCATTTCTTTCATTGAACGGATTTCCCCACTTTCCACCTACCTGCCAGGTACCCAAACTAATGGGGGAAATTTCAAAACCTGTTTTTCCCAGTTTTCTGTATTTCATTTATTGTAATTATTTTTTAATCTTTTATTGCTGATCATTCTATTACAAAATTATAAACCCCTGATCCTATTTTCACCATTGCTTTACCTTCGGCAAATAAAGGTTTTATTAATTTACCATCTTGTTTAATAACAGATTTTTTATTTGCAGGTAAATAAATAGCTGCTGATGTATTTGCCGGTATACTTACATTCACTTCAAACTGTCTTCCATTTTTCTTCCACTCACTCACTACTTTTCCATACACCGAGTGATAACTGGCTTTTGCTTGTGTTACATCCCCTACCGGCTGGGGCCGTATTTCAATATTTTTAAACGCCACTGAATTTTTTGTTTGTTTTATTCCGGCAAGGTCTGCATAAAACCATTCCAATAAATGGCCAAGCATAAAATGATTATTACTTACTGATTCATATGCCTGCCAGCTTTCTGTTAAGGCTGTAGCACCATGCTTTAATTGAAAACCATATCCTGGAACATCATCCCGGCTGTTCATATCAAAGATTATATCGCTTCTGCCAGCATCTGCTAAGGCCCGCAATACATATCGATAACCAATATCTCCGGCAGTAAGTGCATTGTTTCGGTTTTGGATTTCTTTTATCAAAGCATCCACTACAGCTTTCTTATACTTTGGTTCTACTAAATTCATATACAAGGCCATTGCGTTAGCGGTTTGACTTGGACTATCGTACTGCAACTTTTGTTTGTCGAAGAAAGCAGTATTAAATGCTTTTTTTATACTCGCAGCCAGCTGTGTATATCGTTGTACATCTAATGAGTTATTCAACAACTTTGCTATTTCGATAAGTATAGTGACATCATAATACAAAGTAGCCGTGCCGGTTATACCCATCTTTGTCATTTGTGCAAAGCCTGATTTTTTGGGTCCAATGTCATACCAATCACCCAAGCCATGTTTTAGAATGAATGCAGAATCTTTGGTCAACAGATAATCTACATACCGCTGCATCATCGGGTAAGAATTCATCAACGATTGTTTATCGCCATACCATTTATAATTATACCAGGGTAAAATGATAGCAGCACTACCCCACTCCGGTGATTCATCAAACGGTGGAGTGAACACAGTAAACTCCGGTGCGATTTCCGGGATTTTTCCATCGGCATATTGTGCATTCACCATATCCTTAATAACCTTCTTACACAATGCTGAAATATCATAATTGTATTGCACCGATGCACCCATCAAATGTGTTTCCTCGAGCCAGCCTAATTTCTCCCGGTGCGGACAATCGGTAAACACACTTACTGTATTGCTTTTTATTGCCCAATCAATTAATGTATTGGTTTTATTGAATAACTCGTTAGATGAAGTGAATGATCCGATGGTTGGAGCCGCATTTCGTATGTGTAATCCTTCAATATTTTTTACAACAGGTAATGCATTACCACTATCTTTTGGAATACAATGTACTTGCATATAGCGAAAGCCGGTGTAAGTAAATCTTGGTTGCCAGCCCCTATCCCCTTGCGCAGTATCCTGCGGAAAAGGGGAATCATTATTCCCCTCACTACCATTCAATATATAAGTAAAATATGACGGTGAGCCAGTTGCTTTTTGGTTGATACTCCCGTCTGCATTTAATAATTCACCGCAATAAATTTTAATAGTATCATACTTATTGCCACTAACACTCAAAGAGGGAATGCCTGAAAAATTTTGTCCGAGGTCATAAACGGTTATGCCTTTTGTCAAATCCTTTTTGTTTGCAACATTGAATCGCTGCATTACTTTCAGTGGCTCCTGCATTTGCGAATTTAATTCGGTGGGGCCACTTGTAATAACAACCAATTTCCAGGAATTGCTATTAAAAGCTGGTGTATTCCAACCTCGCTGCTCCAAATTGGTATCATAATCTTCGCCTCCGAATATGCTGCTATAAATAATGGGTGATGGAGCTGTTTGCCAGCTTTCATCACTTATAATGTTTTCTGTTGTGCCATCTGCATATCCAATAACCGTCAGCATTATCATTTTAGGATGACCGTAGGCACCCGTCATTTTTCTGTATCGCTGACCGGGAATATAATAAAATCCATTACCCAACATAACTCCTACGGCATTTTTTCCTTGCTTTAATTCTTTTGTAATATCAAAAGTTACATATTGTGCATGCTTGGCATAGTTTGTCCAGCCGGGGTCTAAGAAGTGGTCACCGATTTTTTTACCATTCAGGTACATTTCAAAATGCCCTAAGCCACAGATATAAGTAGTAGCTGATTTAATTTCTTTTTGAACATTAAATTCTTTACGCATCAGTGGCAACACATTTCTTCTTGTGCCCCAGCTCCTTTTGCCGCTTAAATGTGCATGCGGAAAAATCCTTAAAGAATCAACGGGCTCGTCATAACCAATCCATTTTGCATTGTGCCAATCATCTCTATGTAACAAACCCATTTGCCAAAAAGAAGTACTACTCCAGTTACTGGCATTGCCCTTATTATCCCACACTTTTACTTTCCAGAAATATTTCTTAGTTGAGGAAAGTTGTTTGCCTTTGTATTCAACTTGAATTGATGTATTAGCTGATACCTTTTTTGAATCCCAGATATTACCAATATTCCTTTTAAGCATGTTTTCATTATCGCTTACTAAAACCTGGTAAGCAGTTTGCAATACATTTTTTTGATTGCTTTCTAATTGCCAGCTGAAAGTTGGCTTCGTGTTATCAACCCCAAGTGGACTATTGCGATTCTCAATTTGCAGATTAGATACAGAAAGCTGCGAATATGCAGTAAATGCATTAAAAAAAGAAAGGACAATTAACAATCGTTTCATTTCGTAAATTATTTTTTGCCGGCTTTTGTTTCCTGCCTACCGTCAAGCTGGTTCATGGCAACATTGTTGCGACACTTTATTCATCTTCCTGTTCTTTGTCAACAATTGTTGAACCCCTTTGGGGTTCTGCAAACTACTTTACTTTTTTCCACGGATTGCATCCGTGGCTATTCACATTTAGCCCCTTCGGGGCAGCATACTCTTGTCATTAATTATTAACTTCAAATCCAAGTCACCCCTTTAGGGGTACAGGGGGCTACTGTACATCTATGCCGCTTATAGCTAATCCATTCGCATTCTTAATAACCAGGCGAACGATATAATTCCCTGCATTAATCTGGGTGCCAGTGTTAATCGCAAACTGGTTCCATTTACCATCACGGGTAAATGTAAAGGAAACTTCATCCTCCAGCATCATGGTGTTTCCCGGTCCTATTAATTGCAACTTTCCTTTTATGGATTGTGCTTTTCCATAAAAATATTTCATAGTAATGGAATAGATATCTGCAGCTCCGATCTGGATAGGGTATTCAATCGAAACCTTGTTATTAGTTTTAACAACTGAACAATATCTTCCGTTGGCAGAATCCTGGTTGACCCCTTCTGTTAATTTAACCACATTCGTTTTGTACTGAACGATTGGTTTTAAATCGTATGCTGGTTGCATATTGTTAACTGGTACCAAAGCAATAATATTTTGCTCATTCACATTTAACATTACTTCACTATGCCTTTTATACCGTTGCTTGAAAATTTCATATACCGTTCCACCATTTTCATCGGTTACAATTTCTGTCTTCGTATTTTCTAGCATTTTACTGCCTTCAAATATGTTTTTTGTTTTTTTATAACCAATAAAAACATCTACATCCTCATTTACCATAAATGATACCGGTTCGTCAATTTGTTTTTGATTGATCTGTAACCAATCTGCTCCATAAAGATTTGAAGGAAGGGCATTAAAACTTATTGTTGAATGCTGATAAACCTTATCCCCAATATCCAACCACGATCTGAGGACACAACCATTGCACCGTTTTATATCTATTAAAGAGCTTTTTGATGCTGGTCCTATTTTCTTGTTTGATGAAGCGATTGCTATTGCCGAAATTAGAGCCTGTCCCACTTTACTCTCCGGAAAAGAAATAATAAGTTTTCCATTCACTGATTTTGCTTTTAATATTTTTTTCAATGCAGTATTAGTTCCTGCTTCAGTCCAAATATCTAAATCATCAAGCACTGTTTTACCATTAATCGCCACATCAAACAACCGCATGCCGCTTGCCTTCATGCCGCCACCAATACCCAGCCATGGTTCAATAAAATATAGTTCCACAAAATATTCCCCATCAGGTACATCAAATTCAAACTTTAATTTTTCTTTGCCATATCGGAAAGTTTGAAACAGTTTCCAGTCCATTGTTCCTTTAATAGGAGAAAATGTTCTGCGCTGACTGGCAAAGTTTTCCGGTATTCCGGGAAAATCTTTTGTCCATGAATTTGCAAAGCCTTTATCGGTCTGCCAGTTATTTCCGTTTTCATCTTTATAAGCCGGACCGCCGCAATTAATCCGAAAAAAATAATTGTATCCTTTCTGGGGGCTTAACAAAGAGGAGTATCTATCTGCAAAATCCTTGAAATTTGGTGATTGCGGTAAATGGTTCAATACTATTATGTCTGTCGAAGCAATTTTTCCATCTACATAACCAACAGCACTCAACACATTGTACCGGATGTTAACACTATCCCATTGAAAATGTGTTCCTATACCATTTTTCTTTTTTCTGCCTAAAGACGAACCATTTAAATCATTAAACAATTCCACTTCATCGCAGTTGGAGTAAACAATGATGCTATCTTTTATTCCCGGTGTCATCCAGCGGTTGGGCCATGTGTGTGAAACGATATACACCATCGGTTCTTTATGTTTATCTGCATAATTGCTGCGGAACATATAAAATGCATCGGTGGGTTCTTCCCAAGGTGTGAGTAATCCTTTATAATTTACTGGCCCAATTCTGTCTAACTCTCTCACACCTTCTCCGCCCTGTACCCTTCCGGGATTATCATGTGAAGTGAGTAACCAAAAGAAATGCCCGGCACTACTGTCTTTTACTGATTCTGCGAGGCGAATTTTTTGTTCCATCAATTGTGTCATCCGGTCTTCACTTAATATTCCGTTTTGTACAAAACCACCTTCACTGTGTAAATCAATCGTCCGCCAGGCACCGTACTCGCCTACTAATATTTGTTTCTTCAGGTCTTCGCCATATGTAGTAGGATTACCGCCATAGGTGCCTGTCCAGTTTTGCGGTACATCCCAATCAGTTCCTTCTCCACCGTTGCATGTAGTGATTAATCGTTGGGTTGAAGCTGTTGGATCAAGTGAACGGATAAGTTCGGTACATTCTTCTGCAAAATCTTTGGGAAGTTTACTTTCATTTTGCAAACCCCATAAAATAACGGATGGGTCGTTTCTCCTCTCAATCACCCATTCTTTTAATAACTGTTTGAAATTTTCTCTGAATTCCTTTGTATCGTACCAAACATGTGCTGATAATTGTGTCCACCAGAGAATGCCTTTTTCATTGCATAATTTACCATACAACAAATTATGTGGTTGATGGCCGTCACGGAAAGCATTAAAACCTGCGGCTCGTATCCATTTCATTCTTGCAATGATCTGTTCGTTGCTGAAAGCATGACTTTGACCAAACAGGTGCTCATACTCTGCTGTACCATTTATAAATACTGGTTTGCCATTTAAGACAAACTGATTCGTTGGGTTTTTCCAGTTGATGGTTCGGAAACCAAAATCGGTTACCAGTTTATCAATAACAATATTATTTTCTTTAACCAGTGAGACAATTTTATAGAGATATGGATTTTCTACAGACCATAGTTTGATTTTAGAGTTTAGAGTTTGAATTTTGGATTTCTGAATTGTCGTTTCCCCGTTTTTAATTTGCAAATTTTGTTGTATGACTTTGCTTATTTCATTTCCTACCGCATCTATTAATTTATGTTCAATAACAATTTTCTTTATTTGCCCGGAGTAATTTTTTATTGTGGCTGTTATATTTAGCATTGGCTGCTCTGCCTGGATATCCGCCCATGCATGTACCCCAAATGGTTCAATACGAACATCATTGGTAATAATTAAATGTACCGGACGAAAAATACCCATTGGTTGTGAGCCTTCAGAAAAACCTCGTTCATCGCTGCAACCACCGCAAACCCAGGGCAGGCCTTTGATATTGGCAGGATGTGATGCTTTTACCAACAATTCATTTTTTGTGCCATCTGCTTTAATAATATTGGTAACATCAATTGTGAATGTGGTACGACCTCCGTTGTGCTCACCAACTTTTTGAGTATTAAGAAATACAGTGGCATAAGAACCTACACCTTCAAAAAAAAGAAAAATTTTTTTGCCTTGTTTTGATTGTTTTATAGAAAAGTTCTTTTTATAAACCGCATCTGCATGCAGATTGCCGTGTATTAATCTCCTGTATCCGTAATAATCATCCCAGTTATGAGGGACGTTTATTTTTTTCCAGCTTGTCTGTCCGGGAGACAGGTCTTTATTATTGATAGATGTGAGCCAGTTGTTGTTGAGTGAAATATCCTGCCTTTGAGAAAAGGAATTGAACCACAAAGCTAAGAATACAAAAAGCCCCCCTGCCCCCCGAATGGGGGTTCTAAAACTTCGAAAATATTTAAATAATAATTGTAATCGGGGTCGTTGAATACTAAAGAATAGAAGTTGCTTGTCCGGCAGGCAGGTTACTGGAAGTACAAGTATGCCCACTGGGTTCTGCGAACTACGAAACATGCGATACCATGAAATACTGCTGCTGGCTATATAAGAAAATACTATTGCCACGAATGCACTAATGGTATTTATTAGTGCATTCGTGGCATAAAATATTTTATAATTTATTAAGCGAAGCATTAAATTGATAGATACCGTTTTTAGTTGTAGTTATTGTTTTTACTTTCCCATTATACCGCAATACCAATGGAAGTCCAGCTTTGGATGTAACGGTAAGCTGCTGTAATTTTCCATCTCTCCATTTCATGCTCATTACAAAACCTCCTCTTGCACAAATACCTTTTACTTCTCCGTTAGCCATTGCAGCGGGCAATGCGGGAAGTATGTCAATATATTTTGTGTGACTTTGCAATAACATTTCGCCAATACCTGCAGCACCACCAAAGTTTCCATCAATCTGGAATGGCGGATGTGCATCAAACAAATTAGGATAACTGCCTGCACCACCTGCTACCGGACTCATGAGCATTTGTATCATTTTGAAAGAATGTTCTCCATCTTTAAATCTCGCCCAACAATTTATTTTCCAGCCGAGGCTCCAACCGGTAGCTGCATCACCACGATATAGTAATGATTGTTTTGCTGCCTGCATAAGTTGCGGTGTTTCATCCCAGTTAATTTCATTGCCCGGATGCATGCCCCATAAATGAGAAATATGCCGATGCTTATTGGTGGTATCATCCACATCTTTCATCCACTCTTGCAACTGTCCGTAATTACCAATTTTGTCTGGTGCAATCTGATTATATTTCACTTTTAAGGTATTGCGCAACGATACATCAGTATTCAATATTTCACTGGCAGTAATTACATTTTTGAACAATGTTCGTATAATCTGGTGATCCATTGTTGGCCCAGCTACCAAGCCACCTTGCTCCGGTGAATTGGATGGTGTGCTGATTAAATAACCTGTTTCAGGGTCTTTAACTAAAAATGTATTAAAGAACAAAGCTGCTTCTTTTATCAACGGATAGGCTTTGTTCTTTAAAAATTGTTTGTCCTGTGTAAACAAATAATGTTCCCACAGATGCTGGCATAACCATGCACCGCCAGTTACCCATATTCCATGATTAGCTGCGTTTATGGGGGCAGCACCTCTCCATAAATCTGTATTGTGATGCACTACCCATCCAGGGGCATTGTAATGATTTTTTGCTGCCTGCTTGCCGGTTACCGACAACTCTTCTATCATGTTAAACAACGGTTCATGCATCGGTGATAAATTCAACAACTCTGCCGGCCAGTAATTCATTTCTGCATTGATGTTGGTAGTGTATTTACTGCCCCATGGCGGTGTTAGTAAATCATTCCAGATACCTTGCAGGTTGGCGGGTCTTGTGCCCGGTCTTGATGAAGAGATGAGTAAATATCTTCCGTATTGTAAATACAAGCCAACAAATGATGCGTCGGAAGATGATGCGAAATTGGCGAGGCGTTCATCGGTGGGCAAAGAAGCCCCCTCCAAACCACCCCGCAAGGGGGAGGCTTTAGACTCCGATAATTTGGAATCACTGAATTTGATTGAAAAGGAGTTGAAATACTTTTTATATTCCTTAATATGTGCAGTTTTTATTTGTTCGTATGTTTTTCCAGCAAGAGTTTCTAATGCGTTAATACATAGTGTTGCAGGATTTGCAGTTACATCATTATAGTTTTTAAAATTTGTAGCAGCCGTTAAATACACGGAAGCATTATCTGCTTTTTCAATTATAATTTTATTATCTGTAACAGTAACCTTGCCGCCAGTTGATTTTATTTGCATATAACTTTCGCCCCGCAGAGCCCCGTTCCTCACTTTTACAGATAGGATTAATGTGCCATTGCTTTTTTGAACCGTAAACTTTTTATGTGGGCTACTCAGTGATGCTTCAAAACTGATACTAGCTTTTTTACTGGCAGAAAGATTAATCACTAATGCCTGATTGGGAGTTGACACAAAATATTCCCGTTTGTAATCAACTCCATCTGCAGTATATGAAGTGGCTGCCACTGCATCGCTGATATCCAGTTGTCTTTTATAATTAGTGTGCTGCGATACATTATCAAACTTTAGATTCAAATCACCGAAAGGTTGATAGCTTGCCTGGTAAGTTCCAACTTCCGGTGGCTCATCATTCTGTACAAAATATTTCCATTGGCCGTTAAAGGAAATTTTTGCTGCTTCATCACCAACGGGATAAATACCGATATGTCTTGCGGTGTCTTTATATCCGGCAATGCCACCCTTATCAAAATAATTTATTACTTGCACGGCAAGTATGTTTTTACCTGACTGTAATACCGAAGCGGGTATTACATATTTTCTTGCTTCGGTATTTTGTTGTGTGCCGATTAGTTGTCCGTTCACATAAGTCAAATCATAATCTCTTATACGATTTAAATCAAGTGCAATATCCTTTCCATTCCATGTTACCGGTATTTCAAAGCTTGTCCGCAACCACACAGCACCATCTAATCCTTCAAAGCCTGCGGCTTCCCATCCTTCGTAAGAAGGAACAGTCATTGTTTTCCATTTATTATCATCAAAATTTTCAGTTGCCGGTGCTTTATATTGTAATACATTTTTTATCCACTCTTCTTTCTTTCCTTCATTACTTTTCGTACCCATGAATTCCTTCTCCGCCAGGGCTTCTGCTTCTTTTTGTTTGCCGGCAAATAATAATTGACGAATTGAATCCAAATACCTGTATGCGCCGGGTCTGCTATAGTTTCGGGGTTCACCCGTCCACAATGTTTCTTCGTTAAATTGTATTCTGTCTTGCTCCACACCACCAAAGAGCATTGCACCAATTCTTCCATTGCCGATAGGCAAGGCTTCTGTCCATTTAACAGCAGGCTGTTTATACCAGAGTTTTAAATCTTGTGCTGCAATTATGTTCACATAGAATAATGTGAACACCAGAAAATAATATTTTATATTTTTTGTTACCATTTTCGGAACTTTTATCAGGTTTTGTTGCATCGTTCGCAGAAACCTTTGGACAATCTTACCATGTTGAAACACAAATGTACATTTACAATGATCCTGTATTTCTTCTTCACATACACAATTATTTTTTAAAATTGAGCCCCTCCGAGTTTCCAAAAACATTTTACATTTTCATACCCGGATTAAAATCCAGGGCTAATAATTTTACATTATCTACCCCAGATTAAAATCTGGGGCTATTGATATTTCGCCCCTACGGGCAAATTCATAAATTATTAATCAACTTATATCAGCTAATCTGCGTTACCTACGGTCCTATTCAAACAACCAATCCAAATTTTTACTCTTATTATCACTCATCAATCCGGCATCATACACCGGAATAACGGTAAAACCATCTACAAATCCCAGAATGAGACAAACTCCTTTTTCTAATTTCAATATATTTTGGCCTGCCTTAAAACTAAATATGTGAATATTCACCGGTGGCAAACCTTCAATGGCAATGGCATTGGAAATTTTTATTTCGGCCTGTCCATAATCATCGGCACTGGCATTGGTTTCTAATTCAGGTTCCTTTAAATAAATAGTATCAGTAGTGAAAGCAGCTCTTTGTGTTTTAAAATATCCAACCAATATTTTCACTGGTTTATCACAGGTAAATGAAATGTTTGTCCCCTGCTCTTGCATTTGCTTCCAAGATAGTTGTAAAGCTTTTATTCCTTTTAACTCAGTTGCATATTTTTTTACAACAATTGTGGTGTCAGAGAATAATTGTACTGCATCATCAATCACACTGGTTTTATTATTGAGTGTTACGGTTGCATTAGCAAAAGGCAGTACTGTTTTTACACCGGTTGCAGAATTTATTTTCAGCGAATCAATTTTATGTTTGAAAGTATTCAGCTCTGCTTCAAATACCGGCAGCATTTCTTTCCAGTGTTTGTAAGTGCCATCCACCCCACGCATAGGGATTTTGCGTTGAGAGGTTTGCATACTGTTAGCATACAGATAAGTTGGGTTAGTAAGCGTTGTTAACCTTTTATAACTTTTCACAGATTCTTCCAAACTTTTGGCTGCGGCCTCAAGGTCTTTAATATCGTTTGTGTACTTGTAGCGCAGAATCATTAACGCTGCTTCTGCCTTTTGAGAATAATGCCAGGCCATGGCATGATAAGCCAGTATATCGTTTTTCAGTCGATTAAATTCTTGTGTATTTTTTGTTGGCTTTGCTGCATATATTACTGACATCGCCCTGTCGGCATGTTGCCTCACTTCAGTAATTATTTGCAATGGCGTTTCTCCGACATGATTCAGCCCCTTTGCCTGTTTATCAGCATAATCCAGCAGCATCTCTCCTTCCGGCGCTTCTGCATCATACAACAACGTAAACAAACCATAACGATATGGGTTGATGAGTTGCGTCATCAGTATTCCCAATGTGAGTGTTTGGCGGTTGCCATCAGTAATTCCAAAGCGGCGTAATAATTTAGGAGCAATCTCTCCACTTTCTTCATATGCTTTTAAAATCCAACGGCCATCGTCCAGAGAGCATCCAAACTTATCTGCCAATAATCCACCCCAATAATTAATTTCTTCTTCCCTGTTTCTTTTTGCTTTCCATGCATATCGGCTCCATGCTTTATACCATATCCAATCTCTTTCAATTTGCAATAACCGTTTACCACCTTTTACACTATCAGCACTATAAGGCCAATCCCAATAAGATGCCTGAGGATACAGATGCAATCCATTTCCACCCATTACTTCATGCATACCGATGACAGATTGTTGAATAAAATCCGGCGAGCCGTAACGGAATGGTTCAAGGTTAGCCAATATATGAACGTTTTCAATTTGTACACTTCCCAGTTTACTTAATGTCTGGTGCAATTTGGCCCAGTCTCCTCTCGGCCTTGCATAGGTTAACGCTTCACCATTAAATTTTGCTTCGGTATATAAATTTTTATATAATGACAATGCTGCTTTCATTACGGAAGGCGCATCAGTATCATGTGCCCTTAAAACGATAGGTGGTTCATCCGTTTTTCCTAATGCTTTTAATCCATCCTGCACACCTGGAATAATTGTTTTGGTAAACCATTCAATGTCGTCATTGCCCACACCTTCCATTGCCTCGCCGAGACAAACCATCAGACCAACATTCGGATACTTTTCAACAAATGCAGCTATTGATTTCCTAGTGTAATCTGCAATCAATGGTGTGATATGCCTTTCCCTTTCCTGTGTTTTTATCTTATGATGTTCTGCAAATGGTTTTGAAATAATTATATTGTAAAACATCTGAATCACCCAGATGCCTCTTTTATCTGCTTCAGTAGTAATGAAGCGATACATTTCCTCATTCTTTTTAAATGTGGCTTTATCCACTTCTACGGCATAAGGATAGTCTTTTAATTTAACCAGCGACGCAAAAGGATGTCCGTTCCATAGGTACAAAGAATTCATTCTATTATCCAACATGGAATCTAATACCTGTAACCATAATTTTTTATTATAGAACCAGGAAAAGGTTTCGGGTGTATACGGATATTCATATACATTTCTTCCAGGCAGGTAAGTTGATTTTTGCAAGCCGATGCATTGGCCACGGAGCACCATTTCGGGAGCATCAGAAATATTGAGTGCCTTTGGATATGCTTTTAATTTTTTTAATTGTGAAGCATACTCTATACAACCGTAGAGCAAACCGGTTTCATCACTTCCTTCAATTCTGGTTTTATTGTTTTTAGTGGTGATAGTGAAACTTTCTTTAAGGCCTTGCTTATAACCAAAAGAGAAAACATGAGTTCCCCGTTTCAATCGTAATGATTTTTCAGTGTCCAATATTTTTTGCACTGCAAACTTTTCACGGGGAGATTTTATTCTATCCCCCCAACCAACCTGCGCAGTAACACTAAGTCCACAAAAAAGAAATGTTATTAAACTTAATTTGTTCATTTATTTTCTTCTCTTGAAGTGTGTGACCAGCCTGCCAACTTTCAGGAAACCAAAGCCGGTCCCACAAATTTTATTATAAGCTAAGTACGCTGTTAATCAATAGTGACAGGGGTTCCACCTTGCTCACTGCTTTTATATGCTGCTTCCACACAAGCCATGGTATAAATACAATCTTCCACACTGTTATCTGGTTTTTCAATTTGTCCGTTTGCTGCTAATAAAACCTCTTTCATACTACCTATAAAAGCATGTGGAAACCAGCTGCCTTTAATCTTCATTGTTTTCCACTCCGGCTCTTTTCCTTCTTCCAATAACACATATTCAAAACTCTCAGCAGCACCGCGGGGATAATCTATTAATGCACCAAAATTTATTTTCACCGCCCCTTTACTACCCTCCATTTTTATATAAGATTGCTGTTTGGGTATACCAAAATTATGACAATGATTCGTCAGTATATTGGCTCTTATCATTTCTCCATAATCCATGATAATATTGCTGCGAACTGATGCGAGTTTAGGCATGGAAGGATGCTTCGTTGTTTTAGCATAAACCGACTGCGGATTTCCCAACAGATTTCGAATTAAATCTATGTAATGGATGCTATGATATAAAATCTCTACACGGTTAGAAGAAACTAAAAAATCCCACAAATGCCATGGAGTATAAACATTTACGTTTACTTCAATATCATTCAGCTCACCAAGAACGTTATTATTTATTAATTCTTTTGTGGCCAGAATATACGGAGCATACCGTAATTGAAAATTTACACCTGCCAGCATTTTTTTATTTTGTGTAACCTCCAGCATCTGCTTTGCCTGTTGATAATTCTCGCCCATTGGCTTTTGAATTAAAACAGTAGAACTGACTGGTAGCTGTTCAAGAACTGGAATTGTTTGCGAACCTGGCACAGCAATATCAAAAACTGCATCGCCAGGAGCATGTAAAATAAGCTGATCTAGACTTTCGAAAACAATTGGAAGAGAAAATTTTTCTTTGGTAGCAATTGCCTTTTCAACATTTATATCAAATATGCCCTGTACATTGAAACCTGCAATTTTATATGCAGGCAAATGGGCATTGTTAACAATGCCGCCAGCCCCTATGATGTAAATAGGCTGATTCCGGGTAAGTAATTTTTCATTCATTAAAAACTGAATTTATAAATTCAGAATATCTATTTTTATTTCTCTCCAATATAATTTCCATAAGTAAGCAGCAAGATAGCAACTACTAAGACAACTAATGCTATCCATAACAATAGTTTTGTCCTTCTACTGCAATATTTCCATTCCTTCAATACTAAACCGGTTGCCGAACTCAGCAATACCAGCATAATCATATGTATGGCCCAACTGCTGAATTTATAATTTCCCATACGAACATGTCCTAATCCATAAAAGAAGAACTGACCATACCAGAGTATACCTGTAAGTAAAGCCATTAAATAATTTACCGGTAAACTATGTTTACCTGCTGTTCTGTACTGTCCAAAAGTTTTTTCCTTTTTATGCAGGTATAAACAATATATCAGCGTTGTCAGGAATGCACCGGAATTTGAAAATATATAAACCACATTCCCCTGGAAATTTCCGGCGCCATATTTCGCAGCAATATCAGCAATAGGCTGCCCCTGGTCTAATGAAAACCCATAAAGTGCAGACAAAACACCTGCCAATAAACAAAGGGGAAGACCCTTTGCCAGTGAAAATGATGATGTATTACTTTTTGTGGCTTCAATATCTTTTTCTTTGTTTCTTCCAGCTACCCCACATAGCCCTATTCCAATGGCACCCATTACAACTCCACTTAATAAAAAATCAGCTCCATTACCTCTCATAATATCACTCAAAGTTCCATGTACCAATGGAGGTAATAAGGTTCCCAGAACGCAGCTGATTCCTACCGCTATTGCATAAGTAAGCGAAAACCCAACATAACGTATTGCTATGCCAAAGGCTGTTCCACCTACGCCATATGCCATACCAAGTAAGAAAGATTTCTGCATGGAAGAAAAAGGGGCATCCCGTAAAACATCGGCCAGATTCGGAATGGTAATCCAGGCAATAACAAATGGCAATACTAACCAACAAATAAAAGCCTGCGCCAGCCAGTAAGTTTGCCAGCTCCATCCTTTTACTCTTTTCTCCGGAGTATAACAAAGCGCTGCGCCGGAAGCGCCAACTGCATGATATAATACACCATTTATTACTTCCATGTGATTGCTTAACTGAGACCTAACTTATAAAAAGAATTAGCATTAGAAAAAAATACCTTTTCCATTTGGGCGGCAGTTAATATTTCATTGAGAATTTTCTTTGTTATCTGCCAGGTTGTAAAATAAGAATTTGCCAGCATAGATACAGGCCAATCCCCACCACAAAAACACCTGTCTGCACCAAATATTTCTAAAGCATAGGTGATATACGGTTTAATATCATCTGGTGTTCTGTTTTCAAAACTTCCGCCAGCAGTGCCCAATCCAGATATTTTCGCATATATGTTTCTGTTTTGTGCCACTTCTTTCATCAGTTCTCCCCATCTTCCAAAATATACCTTTTCAGGTATTGGTGGTGCATTTAAATGATCAAGTACGATATGCAGGGTTGGAACTTTTTCTATTACTTTCAAAGTGGTTTCCAAATGAGCTGGTAAAACACCTACCATGTCATAAGGAATATTTTTTGCTGCTAAAAGTTTTAAACTTTCAATTACTGATGGTTGTAATAACCATTCAGAATCTTTCTCATCATGTATCAAGTGACGAACACCTTTAAAATACTTTTCTTTCAAATATTTTTCCTCCAGCAACTGGTTTGTTTTTTCCGGGTGTGTTAATGGCAACCAGCCAACAACTCCATCAATCCAGTCATTATTATGAGCTATTTCTAACATTAGTCCGGTATCTTCCAAATTACATCCGGCTTGCACTAAAACTCCACTTGTAATACCTGATTCTATTCTTTCATTTGCAATCTCTTCCAATTTCCAGGTGCGGTTTAAGATTGAAGTATCGCCCTTAAGCCAGGGATACGCTGCCCTTTCAAAGTCCCAAACATGTATATGCGTATCAACTATTTTCATTTTCCTGCAAATCCTTATTTTGAATTTATTACCTGCTGTAATTCTTTTTGTAAACCAAATTGTCTGTCAATTATTTCATTATGTTCGCCAAGCCGGGGAGCCCCTTTTTCGGAGATCAAAATTTTACCATCAACCCGTATCGGACACCTGGTAGTTTTTACTAACAATCCATTACTGGTTTTTACAGTGATTTCCATATTTAATATCTTGTACCCTTCTTCCTGTAAAAGTTTATCATAATCCAGTACCGGAGCACACCAAATATCCGCTTTTTCAAGAATCTGCAACCATTCATTTGTTGACGTCTGTAACAGATGTGTTGCCAATAGTTCTTTTATTACATCTCTTTTTATAAACCAATCATTATTGTCACCAAAAATTTTTAAAGATTCGCATTTTAGCAATTCTCCCAGTATCGGAATATTGGTCATAGCAAGCGAAAGATATCCATCTGCAGTTTTATAGATTCCGTAAGGGGCGGCTACATATGCATGACCGCTGTTAACACTGCTGCGCACAGGTAATTGTTTGCCATCATTATAAAAACAGGTGAGCACTTCAAACTGAAAATCCAGGATACTTTCAAACATACTTACCTGCACTAATGCCCCTTCTCCGCTTATTGTTCTTTTATATAATGTGGCCAGGATAGCCTGTGCAATATGTGTACCTGCCAGAATATCTACTACGGCAACTCCCATGGGGGTTGGGTCGTCACTTAAATTATTACTAAGCCAGGTTAATCCTGAAGCAGCCTGCAATAACAAATCCTGCCCGGGAAGATCCTTCCAAGGTCCATCGGTTCCATAGCCAGATACTTCGGCATAAATAATTGAGGGATTAATACTTTTCACCACATCATAATCCAAACCGAGGCGTTCCATTACACCGGGCCTGAAATTATGCATCATCACATCTGCCTTTGTCAGCAATTCCTTTATTCTTTCAATATCATCAGTATTTTTCAAATCGGCAGTATAGCTTTCCTTATTACGGTTTATGGCATGAAATATAGTTGATTCCCCTTCCAGTTTTACATCTGAAACATAAAGATCCCTGCAAATGTCTCCAGTTCCAGGTCTTTCAATTTTTATTACCCTTGCACCCATATCAGCCAGGCGCAAAGCAGCAGACGGGCCAGACAGAAACTGGCTGAAATCAAGTACTAATATATCCTGTAGTAATTTCATACAATCAACTTTCGTTAATTAACACTTCAATTATTTCACGATTATGTTCACCCAGTGCTGGTGCCGGTTTGTTGGAAAAAATTCTTTTCCCATTAATACGAACAGGGCATCTTGTTGTAATTAATTCTTTATTCCCACAGAGAATAGTTTGCTCTATTCTCAAATTCCTGTACGCATCATGCCCGGTCATTTTTTCCCAATCCAGTACTTCCATTGCCCAAAGGTCATTTTCATGAAGTTTATTAATCCAATATGCAGTTACCCCGTTTGACAAATGTGATGATAACACTTTTTTTATTTCATCTCTTTCTGAAAAAGTATCCTTCCTGGAAAATTTTTTCAATGCACCACAATCAAGGGCATCGGCCAATTCATAAATATCCATCATGGCCAGTGCAATAAATCCATCCTGTGTCTGGTAAATACCGTAAGGGGCACTCAGCAACGGATGACCGTTACTAACTTCACTTCTCAATGGTTGTTGATTTGATGAAAAATAAGTTGTCAGTAATTCAAACTGAAAATCCAGCAAGGACTCCATCATACTTACTTCAATCAAGGCACCTTTTCCGGTCTTTTGCCTTCTTATTAATCCACCTAAAATACCCTGAACCAATTGCGAACCTGCAAGTATATCTGCGATAGCTACTCCAAATGAAACAGGACCGTTAGTACCGTTGCCTGTTGTAAATGCAAGTCCTGTCATGGATTGAAGCAACAGATCCTGACCGGGCTTATCTTTCCAGGGACCTATTTTTCCGTAACCGGAAATTTCTGCATAAATTATTCGTGGATTAAGTTCCCTAACCACTTCATATCCCAAACCTGTTTTTTCCATCACTCCGGGACGGAAATTGTGTATGAGTACATCTGCTTTTTTTATCAGTTTCTTTATTAACTCAAGTTCAGTAGCATCCTTGAGGTTTGCCGTAAAACTCTCCTTGTTTCTGTTAATGGTGTGAAATAAAAGTGAGTCACTCCCTACCCACAAATCTTTAATCGCCAGCTTTCTTCCAGCATCACCGGTACCAGGCTTCTCAATCTTAATAACCCTTGCCCCGAGATCTGCAAGACGAAGCCCAGCTGACGGACCTGAGAGGTATTGGCAAAACTCTAATACAATTAATCCTTTCAATGGTAAATCTGTCATAAGCTGATAAGTGATTGTTGCTTTACTAAACTATCCCTATATAATTTATTCATTTCATTCAGCGCTGTTTTTGCATCCCCATTATTCAACAAACATTCATGAAGTGGTTTACCTGCCTGATCCTGAAAACTGAGGTAACCATTATAACGGGGACGTATATATCCTCTTTCCATGGCTGGTAGTACATTCGTGAAAAAATTATTCGTCAGGCTATTTGCTTTTTCATCCTTCCAGGCAGAAAGATGTCCCGGCTGGCCTCCATTCTGGATGTATTGTGTCCGTTGGTATTCTCCCGACACTACCATAGATGCAAAATCTATGGCAATTTTTTTGTGATTGCTAAAAGCAGAAACTGCTAATCCTGTTCCCCCGACTGTAGTTATTAACTTATTGCCATTAAAGGAAATAAGATCTGTATAGTTCAATAACTTATTACCATATCCCTCCCTTGAATAGTTAGCGTAACAATAGGCAAACGGACAATACCAATATTCATCAGAGGAAATCATTAACTCAGCAACTCCAATAGGATTTTTAGAGAACATTTTCTTATCAATCAACCTGTACAATTCCTTCATTGTTTTAATAGCTGATAATCCAACAGGGGTTTCAATCACCTCATTGCTATTGCTAAATGGCTCTTTTCCGTGAGTAATACAGAATGTATAAAACATCATTAACAAATCAATGGGAATGGCAGGCACCGCTACTTTTCCCTTTCTTGCAAGATCAATTACTTCCTGCCAGGTAGAAGGCAATTTGACATTGTTCTTTTCAAAAAGATCTTTTCTGTAGCTGGCAACGGGTGTAGCAGCATCAATTGCCAATGCCCATTGATGATTATTATAATTATAGCTGAAATGAGATTTTCCAACGGTATTAATCATCTGATCCCGCAAATATTCCTCCGGAAGATATTTATCCATTGGTAAAACACACTGTGTGGCAGCGGCACACCCTGCCCATGGATGATCTATAATCAATAAATCAAAATCCTGCGTTAGTTTTTCGATTGGGAAATCAGCAAAATCTTGTAAGGATCTTTTGTGCCAGTGAATTTCTACTTCAGGGTGCAGCTCATGATACCGCTGTGATGCGGCCTGCAAGGGGGAATAACCCCTGCTATGGTTCCAGCTAATTCCTTTTAAAAGAATCTGTGCCATTCTATTATTCCTTCTTTTTTTCAGCGATAAGGATATGTTCACATACCATTACCAGTTCGTTTTGCTGGTTATATGTCTCAACAAGTTCAGTTACCAATCCAAATCCAGGCCTTTTGTGATCTTTTTTATCTTTAATTGTTGTAATTACATGAATTGTATCATCAATAAAAACAGGCCTGATAAACCGGATTCTGTCATACCCATAAGTCATACTTACTTCATTGACAACATCCGCTGTAAGACCAATAGCGATAGTTATCACCATTGTACCATGCGCCATTCTTTTTTTAAAAGGTTGAGATTTACACCATTCTTCATCCATATGATGGGGGAAAAAATCACCTGACTCCCTGGCATGAAGATCAATATCTGCACCTGTTATCCTCCTTTCACCTGTTTCTCTCACTTCATTAATCCCGATATCTTCAAAATATTTCTTTATGTGCATATTCATTTATCAATTTCCGATAACTATTATTATGAACTTAACAGTAACTGACATCAAGAAAACATTGATTACAATTTGAATCTTATCCTAATTTTAAAAGAAATTTTTTCAATGATACTATATGACAAATCCTTACTAATGAAAACAATTTACAATCGTTCTGCAGCATTTTATTAATTCGGATAATACCCGTATTTCAAAGCAGTAAATTACTTTACTGAATAAGCTGTTTCAATGTCAGGTTTTACTGTAATGATGGAAGATATTCCTGTTCAATAGAACTTCATTTTCCCATTTCTTCGAGGGGTTATAACACATTAAAAGGATAAAAAAGATGAGAACAATTTTCCTATAAACCAGTTTTAAGTAGAGTCCATTAAATTGTAATACAAATTCTCAAAATGCACACTAAGAAAATATTTTGTAACCTTCAGGTTAGGAATACATCATTTTATATCAATATGATACCAGAACTATTCAGGTAAAATGAAGTTAATTACCCGGTACAAAAAATCATTATTTACTCACTTATTATAAGAATGGCCCTGAAGAATAATTTAAAGGCAATAACAAACAGACAAATTTTATTTTTGTTTGTAATGAATATCAGACAAACTTCTTAATTTTTCTGCAGCCCATTCCGGAGTAATATCTCTTTGCGGATTAGCCAGCATTTCATAACCTACCATAAACTTCTTAACAGTTGCACTTCGTAACAAAGGCGGATAAAAATGCATATGCCAGTGCCATTCAACATGGTCACCATCATTAACCGGAGCCTGGTGCATACCCGCAGAATAAGGAAATGATATTTCGAATAAATTATCATACCGTGCAGTTAGCTTTTTCAATATTTCCGCATATGCCATTTTCTCCTCTTCTGTAAACTGTGTAATCTGCTGAATATGCCTTTTGCTGATAATCATCGTTTCATAAGGCCACACTGCCCAAAATGGTACAAGGGATACAAATTGTTCATTCTCTTCCACTATCCTTTCCTTCAGACTAAGTTCCAATTGAATATAATCTGAAAGCATACTCTTACCATGTGTTTTATAATAAGCTGATTGCTGATTGGTCTCTTTAATTATTTCCTGCGACAATGAACTCTGTGACCAAATTTGACCGTGCGGGTGCGGATTGCTACAGCCCATTATTTCTCCTTTGTTTTCAAAAATCTGGATACACTTAATTGCAGGATTTGAAGCCAACTCTTTAAATTCACGGCACCAGAGATCAATTACATTTTTGATTTCGGGCACACTTAATTCAGGTAATGTAAGATCGTGGCGATGGCTAAATGTAATAACCCTGCAAATTCCCGATTCACTGGATGCTTTTATTAAATCTCCTGCATGATATTCACCTTCAGGTGTATCTTTTAATAAAGCGGAGAAATCGTTTGTAAATACAAAAGTGCCTTTATAGTCTGGATTGACAGTACCGTCTGATCTTTTATTCCCAGTACATAAATAACAAGTAGGGTCATATTCAGGCCTGTTATCAGCAGGTATTGCTTCTACTTTACCTTGCCATGGTCTTTTACTCCGATGCGGAGAAACCAACAGCCATTCCCCGGTAAGAATATTAAATCTTCGGTGAGAATGTTCATTTAAATTAAACATATTGCTCTTTATGAAAAATTAAATACAAGAAGTACCTTCTTTTATAACAGCAACGTAATATGTAAGTGGTAATTTCATTGCAGCTTCATAGGCCGGCTTAATTTCTGATACTAATTTATCTATTTCATTCTCTTTTACCAGGTTTATAGTGCAGCCACCAAATCCTCCACCCATCATTCTTGCCCCTATTACAGCCGGATTATTTCGCACTGCATCTACTAAAAAATCAAGCTCATCACAACTTACATTGTACATTTTACTTAGTCCATCATGTGTTGCAAACATTTTTTTACCCAAGGCACCTATATCACCATTCTGTAAATCATCGCATCCATTTAAAAGCCGGCTAATCTCCTGCACTACAAACCGGCTTCTTTTGTCAATTAATTCATCTTTGGGCAAAACATATTTATCCAGCATTTCTTCTGTTACTTCTCTGAGTGAATGAATATGCGGATGATGTTCTTTTACCCATTCTACTGCCTGGCTGCATTCTTTACGGCGGGTATTATATTCGGAAGAAGCCAATGAATGTTTTACATTGGTATTCAGCAATAATATTTTAATGCCTTCCAGTTTAAACGGAACATATTCAAAATCGAGTGACCTGCAATCCAGTTTAATTACATGATCTTCCTTTCCCATCATTGAAGCAAACTGATCCATTATTCCACACATCACCCCTGCATATTCATGTTCTGCTTTTTGGGCCATCTTGACCATTGTTACCCTATCTATTTTCGTATTCAATAATTCATTCAACGCAAATACAACGGCACACTCCACCGCAGCAGAAGAAGATAGACCTGCACCAATAGGTACATCACTTGTTAGAACCGCATCAAAACCTTTTAAAGCAATTCCGGCTTTTTGAAATTGAGCCACAGAACCCAGAATATAATTAGGCCAGCTAATATCTCCTACCGGTTTTAATTCTGTAACAATTGAAGAAAAAGTCTCGTTTAAATCTTTGGCATATAAATTAATAACATTATCATCTCTTAATGATATGGCAAAATAAGCCGCTTTATCTATAGCAGCCGGAAGCACCAAACCTTCATTATAATCTGTATGTTCACCAATGATATTTACCCTGCCCGGAGATCTTACAATTATTGAGGGAGTTGAACCGTATTTTTCTAAAAATGACTGAGTGATTTGTGCTTTCATAAACCAGGTTGAATTGTTGAATAATATTCAAAATTAGCTCTTATTGATGGTTTATAAAAAAGCTAAAAATGAATTATTTATCAGATATAAGTGAGTATCAATTATTATAGAAAATCAACGAACCAATGGTGCTTTGGGCAGAATTTGCCTGGAACAGTAATCCAATAATTATCACATCAATTGAACACTTATGTATAAATCATTATACAGAAAAATCTCTTTTGATTTTTACTACATCTTTATGATTGCTTTGACCGGAGTTTATATTATTATAAACCTGTTGCAGCAGTTTTACTTCCTCTTTCTTTGGTCAACTGATCTCTAACTTTTACTTCTCTGTAAAATTGTAAAGGATCCAGTACGCCGCCACTTCTCAATCTTGCTTCTGCTACTATACTTCTTACATCTGTACGGAAAGTGCCCTGTAAAACTTCCTGTGCCGCCACCACATCATTTGCATCCTGGGCAGCATTCAGTTTTATCCTGTCTATCAATAAAGCCTGTGCGTAAGTAATCATGATAGCTTCAACAGACTGAAGTAAATCTTCTAAAGGATCTTTTACATTATGAGATGCATCAATCATCCAGCCTAAATCTTTAGCATGGTTCATCCCCCTTGCATCCATACCTTCCACTAATTCATTAAAAATTAAAAACAACTGGTAAGGTTTCATACTTCCTACTGTCAGATCATCATCACCATACTTACTATCATTAAAATGGAAACCGGCTAATTTCTCTTCCATTAATAACAGGGATACAATTTGTTCAATATTTGCATTGGGCAGATGATGTCCGAGATCAACCAGGGTTAATGCCTTGGGACCTAATTTTTTGGTATATAATAAAGACTGGCCCCAATCTCCTACTGCCATTGAATAGAAGTTTGGTTCAAATGCTTTGTATTCAACAAACATTTTCCAATTATCCGGTAAGGCAGCATATATTTCCTGTAAGCCTTCTAATGTATTTTGAAATGCTTTTCTGAAATTAAGCTGACCTGGGAAACAACTTCCATCGGCTAACCATACTGTAAGTGATTCTGAACCCAGTTGAATACCGTGTTTGATTACTTCAATATTATGATCAACAGCCAACTTACGGATATCCTTATTCACATTTTGTAATGAACCGAATTTATAACTCAACGGCTGGTCCGACTGATCCTGAAAAGTATTTGAATTAACAGCATCAAATTTCAAATCCAGATCTGCAGCCAATTTTTTTATTGCGGCATAATCCTGTGGAATATCCCAGGGAATATGTAATGAAATAGCCCCGCTGGACCTGTTCAATGCATGTAACAATCCAACATCTTCCATTTTTTCTTCCAACTTACGGGGTTCACCTGAACCGGAGAAACGGCCAAATCTTGTACCGCCTGTACCTAATGCCCAACTGGGAATGGCTACCTGGAAATCTATTAATTTCTGAATGATGGATTCAGCATTCTCTACTTCAGATTTAATAAAAGAGAACCGCTGACTGTGTTTGGCAAGTAATTTCTCATTATGGCCGGCTACCTGACTCTTATCAACTCTCATATATTTTTTTTAAATATGAACTTAATCAATGTTTATGCAAAGTAACTTTCCAAAAACTTATAGACAAACTCCTTACTTTAATGAGTTTCCAAATCCAACTACAAGTACTGATGCCAAAATGGTGAGGATTCCTAAAATTATTGTTGTCCTTGTTTTTTTTGTTACACCTTTCCATTCTTTTAAAATAATCCCCCAGGTATTTGCCACCAAAATGATAAACGACATATGCAAAATCCACGAACTAGCTCCGTTACCCATTTTGCTCTCTCCCATTCCATAAAAGAAGAATTGCAAGAACCAGGTAGTGCCACCTAATGCACAAAGCAGATAATTTTTAAGTAAAGGCGTTTTTTTATTCGTGTAGTCACCAAAGGATTTGTTTCGATAGTTCAAAATCATTGTCCAGATAAAATTTGTTGTTAATCCTCCCCAAAGAATAACCACAAAAATTACATTATTCCTGAAAAGAAATTCCCCCTGCCCCGGATTTGCTGCCTTCCAGATCTCATTGGCAGTAGCTCCCATACTAGCCCCTGCTTCAATTCCAAAACTAAAACAGGCACTTAATACCCCAGAAACAATGGCCACTATTAAGCCCTTAACAAATAAGAATTCACTACCGGATGCATCCACATGTGAACTACCCAAATCCTTATCCTTCATACTGCCGGCCTTCCCACAAATAACAATTCCAAGAATACAAAGTACAAGACCAGCCATTACCATCAGCCCCCATGAAGTACCTAATAGATCTGCAATGGTATCTTTTCCAGCTTTGGGATTGAAATAATAATATATAGATGGTACAATAGCTCCAAAGAAAGAGCAAAGGCCTAAAATTATTGAACTCCCAAGTGATACGCCTAAATAACGTACCCCTAAGCCATATGTTAGTCCGCCAATGCCCCACAATAAACCCATTATGAAGGTGGTTCCCAGTACGGTAGAAGATGAGCCTCTAATGATATCCATAAATCCGGGAATGGTAAGATAAGCGGCAAGTGGTGGTACAATTAACCAGGAGAAAATTCCGCCAACAATCCAAAAGCTTTCCCAACTCCAACCCTTAACTTTCTTATAAGGCATGTAAAAACTGCCCGAGGCAGCACCACCGAAAAAGTGGAAGATGATTCCTAATATAGCTTGCATTCGTTAGATTTTGTGAAGAAAAAATTAGTTAACGCATAAAAATAAAATAAGAATTTTTGACGTCCGTCATGTGCCGTCATGCATGTTAAACATAGTAATTTTGTTTTAATTTTTGTATGAGGTAATACTATTTTCTGAATAATTGTTAACCATATTTAAGCCATAGTGCATAATTGATTCCAATAATATGATTGCCTTTCATAACGGGATTTTGTTTTCTTAAAATCAAAGTAAATTTAATCCGTTTTTTTACTTTTTGTGTTTCCATTCCAAAATCCGTATCATCTGTGGTGGATTGTCAGTAATACCCTCGGTATCTGCCTGCGCCACATTTTGAATAAACAAATTCAAAATTCCTTTTTCTTTCCAAAGCTCAGAATCCAACGTCGGCTCCCACGAACC